>JBARMF010000093.1:0-2215 GCA_049802315.1 Candidatus Udaeobacter sp. | reverse complement strand
GGTCCGATCGTTCGACTTCGACGCAGCCAGCTTCATTAGAATCGGCAGAACGAAAGCAGCCGTTTTCCCCGTGCCCGTCTGCGCGATGCCGATGATATCGTGTCCCGCAGAAATGAGCGGGATCGCGGCGAGTTGAATCGGAGTCGGCTCGGTGTAGCCCGCGTCGTGCACGGCCTGTACAATTTGCGGCGAAAGATTGAGGGCGCGGAATGGCATAAAGCGACCCTACTATCGTCTGTTAGGGGCATTCCGCACGTGTTCTTCTCACATTCGACGCGGGCAACTGTTTCTTTATGCGCTCGGGCATCAGCTTCAAATAAAGGACCCGGCCAAAAACAAGAATCCCGATCTCCAATACAAATTCGATCCCTCCGGCGAAAGCCGCCCTTTACCTTGTATTAAGCAGGCGTAACCATCGGCAACTTCACTTTCGAAGTCATCGGCGGAAGTTTCCGCACGCCTTCATCGAGGCGGCGCTCGAAATCCTCTGAAATATTCGCGTAAAATGGATACGCCGCCGGATTCGCCGCCGCCGGGCGGTAACGAAAATGCTTGTACATCCAGAGCCAGGGGGCGGGATTTTTTCGGACAACCGGCTCGAACTGGTCCCAGCAAGCCTGCGCCATTTCCTGGAGCGAAGCGCCGGCGCGAAATTCAATTCGCGGATGAAAAACCACGCGGTAACGCCCGCCGGGCAGCGGCTCGCAATGGACGTTGATGATTGGCGCGCCCGTGCGCTGGTGCAGCCACACGTGCGCAAAGGTGACGCAGCGTTCAAGCCCAAAGCACTTAATCGCCACGGTCGGTAGTTTCGCTGAAATCGTCAGATCGACCAGCAAGGCAAAGCGCTCGCCGCGGCGCAGGGCCCGGTACAGATGCATGACGGCGCCTTCGCGCGGTGCCACGCGATGCCCGCTTCTCTGGCGCAACTTCAGGAAGATCGGATCGAGCAGTGGATTCTTGAATTGCTGCGCGATGACGACACCTTCGAGACCGGCGAAGGCCGAGACAATGCTGAGCCATTCGAAATTGCTGTAATGATAGCAACCGACAATGACCGGGTTGCCCGGGCGCGTGTTTTCCTCATCCCATCTCTCGCGATTCTCGAACTCAACGTAACGCGAGAAATTTTGACTCGTTAGGCGCGGGCTCCAAAAAAAATCGAGCATGGTCCGGGCAAAATGCTGATAGGATTCACGCACGATCTGCGCGCGGCGCTCGCTTGAAATTTCATCGCCAAAGGCCACGCACAGATTACTCAGCGCAACGCGCTGGCCCCGGCGATCGAGCATGGCGCTGAGCGAGCCCAGGGAAAGTGCGAGCCGATAACAAGCTTTTCGCGACAAAAGCGGAAGGAATTTCGTAGCAAATGTGAGCCCCAGCCACTCCAGACGGTACCGGATCTTTTTCCAAACCGCGCGCATCGCTCCAGTGTAAGCACGCTTCGCGCAGCCTGCGAACGCCGTGAGACGGCTATGCTTATACAACGGCACGCAGCGGGAAGGCAGATCCCGCTATTTTCTCAAGCAAGGCGCGACGCCGAATTTACCCGTTTGTGAATTACGAGTCTTCGCGGTCGGGTAGTTTCGATTAACGGATTCGCATCAAGCGTCCGCACGCGTAGACGCTGACTTAATATCGACAACCGGCGTGCCGTCGAATGCCTCGATCGGTCCGATTCTTATGCGTGTGCCATCAATCTCCCGCACGGTGACAGGATGCAGCCCGAGCGGGTTCGGTCGGGCGGGTGAGCGCGTGTAAAACACGCCGGTGAGCGGACGGGCCGGATCATTACGCGGATGTCCCTTCAGCACGTCGCGCTTCGCCTGGTGTAACCACGTGATCACGATTAATTCATGACCCACTTCCAATCCCAACAATGCCTCAGCGAATCGCGGTTCTATCTCGAGCCACGCGTCGGGTGCACCTTCCGGTCCCTGCCGCGGCGCATCTTCACGCCCCTTCACTGTCGATCGAATGAAGCCAATCGGCTCAAGCGTGTATAAGTTCATGTATGGAATTGTGGTGGTCCTCTCTACGACGCAAACATCATTCGCTCTGCATCGCAACAATCGGATCGACTCGCGCTGCGCGCCAGGCTGGAAGAAGTGAAGCCCCAATCGAAACAAATGCCAGCAACACGACTGCGCCCGAGAAGCTAAGCAGGTCGAGCGGAATGATTGAAAATCTAAATGGACCAGCTGTAGACGACTGG
>JBARMF010000092.1:0-5105 GCA_049802315.1 Candidatus Udaeobacter sp. | reverse complement strand
CCAGGCTACCCGCCTCCACCCCCTCCGATGTGGTGGCGGTAAAAGTTGGACGCAGACAATCGTGTCTGCGCGGCGAGATCAGATTTGGCAGACAGGATTGTCTGCCTCACCACTACTTAGCGGGTGGTACTGGCGGTCTTGGGCCCGTTCGAAAGCTGAACAAGATCGGCAAGAATATTAAGCGCCTCGTCGCGCTCTGGATCGATTTGCGGATCCTTGTTATTGCTATCGCCGTCGCCTGTAGTGCTGTCAGGCAGATCGGAGTCTGCATCCGGAGCGGCGTCGGAATCGACCTTCGGCGCAATGCCGCTCTTCTTCGCCTCGGCTAACTTCCCTGGATACATGATCAATTGCAGATCCGGTTTATCGACGGTGTCGAGCGTCACACGATAGATGCTCGGTTCTTCCTGATTCCGTGCCAGGCGCTCTTTCGAGCGCGTTTCTTTGCGCAGTTTATCGTCGGCAAGCTCTTTCTTTCGCGCATCTTCGTTCAGCGAAATCCTGTTTTCGTCGATCTTGTGGCGCAAACGATTCATGTCTTCCATGACGTAGCGAAATTCGGGATCGCCTTTCACGCGCTCCTCTGAACGCCGGCGGAGCTGGTCGATGAAAAGGGAATGGTTGTCCGACCATTTGGTGTATTTCGCCTTCGTGACTTCGTCGTATGGCAGGGCATTTTTGAGGGCGCCTTCACCGAATTCAGGAAGATCGCTCAAGCTCGGCACAACAATATCGGAGGCCACGCCGTGCAACTGTGTGGAACCGCCCGCGACGCGATAAAATTTTTGGATGGTTAACTTCAACGCGCCGTCTTCGTCGGTATGACTTCCCAGAAGCGAAGCAAACCGGCCAATCGGAAGGATCGTTTGCACGGTGCCTTTGCCGAACGTGCTCTTGTCGCCGACGATGACCGCGCGGCCATAATCCTGCAGCGCAGCTGCGAAAATCTCGCTCGCGGACGCGCTTTGCCGGCTGGTAAGAACAACCATTGGTCCGGAGTAAGCGATGCCCGAATCCGGATCGGACGAAATCCTGGTCGTCCCGTTATAATCTTTGGTCTGAACGATAGGACCTGATTTCAAAAACAGGCCCGTCAGCGAGAGCGCTTCTTCCAGTGAACCGCCGCCATTTTTCCGCAGATCGACAACGAGTCCGCCGATATTCTCTTTCTTCAGCCGCTTCAGCAATGCAAGCACATCGCGCGTCGTGCTCTTCTGGTGCCTGTCCATGTCGGCATAGAAAGATGGCAGGGTCAACCAGCCGAGTTTTATCGGCTCGCCGTTCTCGTCTTTCCTGATAATGATGTCCGCGCGGGCTTCCTGATCTTTCAGCTTAATTTCGTCACGCACGAGGTCGACATTTTTTCTGTGCGATGGATCGGCGGCATCGGAGGGAATGACGAGCAAGCGCACGCGTGTGCCTTTCTTTCCGCGAATCATTTCGACAACTTTGTCGAGTCGCATCTCGCGAACATCGACGTATTCCGCGGGGCCCTGCGCGACGGCACTGATGCGGTCGCCGACCTTGAGTCGCCCGTCCGTTTGCGCTGGTCCACCGGGCACGAGGCTTTCAATTTTGGCGTAGCCATCTTCGGAGCGAAGCATGGCCCCGATACCCACGAGCGAAAGGCCCATGTTGATGCTGAAGTTTTTCATGTCCGCTTTGCTCAGGTATTCCGAGTGCGGGTCGTAAGCCTGGGCGAGCGCATCGAGATAAAGTTTCATCTGCTCGTCCTTATCCTGCTCGTGAACATTTTTGGCCAGACGTTCATAGCGGCGAGAAACGAGTTGCGGCGCGGGTTCGATCGGGTGCTCGCTCAAATGCTCCTGAAGCAGTTCGTTTGCGATCCGGCCGCGCCAGAGTTGGTCTGCCTCAGCCTCATTTTTCGGCCAAGGCGATTTTTGACGGCTCAATTCGACTGTCGCATTGCTTTTGAAATCGATCGGCTGTTTCAACAGCTCTTTTATTTTCGCCACGCGTTCATCAACGCGCTTCGTGTACAGGGCGTAAATTTCGTAGCCGGGCTTGAGCGTTCCCATAAGAACGTCCCCGGCCATGGAGTTGGCGTACTTCTTGGTGATAGAATCAACGTCTTCCTGCGTGAAAAAGAGATGGCTGTAATCGAGCATCTCCAGATACGTTTGAAGGAATTTTTTCGAAACCTCTTCGTTCAGTTTTTGCCGTGTGTAATGGCCTTCCTCAAGGAGTCGTCCCACGGACATCGCCACCGTTTCTCTGGTACTCGCCGGTGCCGGCGGAGCCGCGAGCGCGGCTGCAAAAATGATCGTGAAAAGTGTGAGTGACCGTCGCAAAGATGATCTCATTGTTAAAAAAGAGGTTTAAGACATTCGCAGAATTCAGCCTGCGGCGCAAGACGGCAGGACGAAATCGGCCCGCTCCGCGCCTTCGGCAGCCGATTACAAGCAATCAGATCAGTCGCCCAGCTACTTTGGCTTTTAGCTTTGTGCGATTTCACCTTTTGCATGAGAAGTAGCTGACCGGCGGCATTGTTGGGTAGCAATAGACAATCAACAGCGCTGAACATTCAAAAACTTCGTTACGATGGCATCTGCGACTTATAAAACGTTTTGCGGCGGGATCTTTGAAACCAACTGCTATCTGTTCGAAGCGCCGGAAGGATGGATCCTGTTCGACGCACCTGAGGGTGCGTGCGAATGGGTCCGTTCCCTTAATATCCATCCCAAACTTTTACTGCTCACACACGGGCACGTCGATCACGTTCAGGACGTTGCCAGAGTTAAACGCCAGTTTCACTCCCAAATCGGATGTCACCCGCTTACTGCGCCCATGATCTCTGACCGCGATTTTTTTCGTAACTTCGGGTTCGCGCTCGAGATCGAACCGGTCGAACCGGATTTTCTGATCGAAGAAGCACCAAACCGAAATTTTCTCGGCGCCGATTTCGAGGTGCTCGAAGTGCCTGGCCATTGCCCGGGCAGTCTCTGTTTCTTTTCGTCCAAGGACCGGTTGCTTTTTGGTGGCGACGTTCTTTTCGGCGGCAGTATTGGGCGCGGCGACTTACCCGGCGGCGATATCGATCTGTTAATCGATGGGATCAGGAGAAAACTATTTCCGCTGGGCGATGATGTAACTGTGCTCTCCGGCCACGGCCCGCCAACGACAATCGGCCAGGAACGCCTGACAAATCCATTTCTGCGATAAAACGTTCTCAACTTAGCGAAGTTCAGACGGCGGCGCGCACAGGAGTGACGCGCCCTACCAACCAATGCAAACGCAGAAAGGTAGGGCGGGCAGTCCCCTGCACGCCGGTCCTACCTCGGATCACCACGGAATCTCTTCGCGATCGCGTAGGAACTTACCGGTGAGATCCTGCGGCGCCTCGCCGGCAAGCCACACAATCGTCTCCGCGCCTTCATCCACTGAGCGGCTCGCGTTTTTGCCGCCCATTTCCGTCCGTACCCAACCAGGACAGACCGAATTCACGGCGAATTTCGGCAACGCCGCGGCGAGCTGCACTGTCACGCCATTCAGCGCAGTCTTCGAAACGCAGTAAGCCGGCGCCCAACCATCCGCACCTCCGGTCAGTTGACCCCCGCCGCTCGAGACATTGACCACGCGCGGCGCTTTGCTTTTCCGGAGCAATGGCGCGAACGCGCGGGTCACTCGCAGAGGACCGAGAGTATTCGTCTCAAGCGTCTTTCGAAACAGCTCGTCGCTGATTTCCAAAATTGCATCGTCTCCATCGGCTATAATTCCTGCGTTGTTCACCAGCACATCGAGATGGTCCGCGATGTTCGAGAATTCACGTGCGGCGTTTATGACGCTATCGTTGTCGGCAACGTCTATTTCCAAAAATGTCGCCTTGCCGCGTGTCTTTGCGATCTCCTCCGCCGCCTTGCGACCAGCCTTTGCATTTCGCGCACCGACAAATACGTGAAATCCTTTGGCCGCAAGCTGTCGCGCAACTTCGTGGCCAATGCCTTTGTTCGCGCCTGTGACTAGGGCCGTCTTCATTTTCGGTGCAATGGGAAGGAACAATCAGCGAAATTCCTGTCGGTAATCGCGGCCACCATGAAGGATCCTGGCGACAGCAATTCCATCATTACGCGGAACATAGAAGACTAGGTAATTCCCTACCGGGTAGAAGCGCAAACCCGCTGCGAGGTCATCGCGTCGCTTCCCCGCGTGGGGATGAGTCGCCAGCAGGGCACAAACTTGGTCGATCCGATCGAGTAGACGATCTGCGGCGGAGGGATCATCACCAGCAATACTTGTCCAAATTTCGGTGAGGTCAGTTTGCGCCCGCGCACTGCGATATGCCGTGGACATCAGTCATTCGATTTGCCGTCAACGCCACTGCGCGCTTTGCGCTTAATCGCCCGCATATCGAGCGGCGCAACTTCGCCCCGTTCGATTTCATCCAAGCCAATTTGAATCTCCTGCCGCAATTGTTCGCGACGGATCCGCGATACATCCTCGGCTTGACCGAGCCAAGTGATCAATTCAGTGCGCTGCTCCGCAGGTAACCGCGCTGCAGCGTTTTTAATCTCTGCGAGCGTGCTCATATTGGGAGAGTAGCGACAGGACTAAGCAAATCAAACTCCGCGATCCCGTTGGCTGATCACTCGTTATGAGTTATCCGCACCATCGAGCAATTCCTTCAGCATTGGCTGCGGATTCGAAGGCAATTCTTCCACGTCGCGCAATTTCTTTGTGATCGCGCGCGAGCGAACATCGACGTCCTCCATCTTGCGCGATGCCTGATCGATCTTCTCTTTTACTGCCGATAACGAGTCGCCGAATTTGCCGAACTCAGTCTTCACTGCCGCCAGCAGATTCCAGACTTCGCTGGAACGCTTTTGGATCGCCAGTGTGCGAAAACCCATATGCAAACTATTGAGCAACGCAGCGAGCGTCGTCGGCCCCACAAACGTGACGCGACAATCGCGCTGCACGTTTTGAACCAGGCCCACACGCCGGATCGCTTCCGCGTAAAGTCCTTCGCTCGGCAAAAACAGCAGCGCAAAATCGGTCGTCTTCGGTGGATTAATGTACTTCTCGCAAATGTCTTTGGCGCAGCGCTTCAATTGGGTCTCCAAAGTTTTGATCGCGGTTTCAACTGC
>JBARMF010000091.1:0-3996 GCA_049802315.1 Candidatus Udaeobacter sp. | reverse complement strand
CAACCATGCTCTTCACCGGCACGCCTGCATCCATCAGTGCAAGCATTCCGCCGCACACGCTGGCCATGGATGTCGAGCCGTTGGACTCCATGATCTCGCTGGAAATGCGGATGGCATAACGAAATTCATTTTCGCTCGGCACGACCGGTTCGAGCGAACGCTCGGCGAGCGCGCCATGGCCAATCTCACGGCGTCCAGGCCCGCCTGTCCGCCCGGTTTCTCCGACGCTAAACGGCGGAAAATTGTAATGCAGAATAAAGCGCTTTGATTGTTCGCCTCCGCCGTACGCATCGATCATCTGTGCTTCTTCAATGGGAGCCAGTGTCGCGAGCGCGAGGGCCTGAGTTTCGCCACGCTGAAAAATCGACGAGCCATGTGCCCGCGGCATTACGCCCACTTCGCAGGTGATCTGGCGCAAATCCTGATAGCCGCGCCCGTCCACGCGTTGCTGTTTTTCCAGAATGTTGGCGCGAAACATCTTCTTTTCGACAAACTCGAATGCCTGTGAGATCGCAAACGAATCTGCCTCGGGAAATTTTTGGAGAATCGCCGTCTTTGCCTCCTCTCGCAGAGCGTTGATAGCTTTTGCGCGCGCACTTTTGCCGTCAGTGCGCAGCGCCTGTTCGAGTCGATCGCCAGCAACCTGACGGGCGATATCTACCATCTCCTGATTTACGTGGAGCAACTCAACCTCTCGCTTTGATTTACCCACTCTCGAGGCCAGCTCCTTCTGGGCCTGAATCATCTCGCGCGCATGCCCGTGCGCGAACTCGAGTGCTTTCGTAAATTCAGCTTCCGGCATTTCCTTCGCCGAGCCTTCGATCATGATTACGTCGTTTTCCGTGCCGACGTAAACAAGGTCGAGATCGCTCTGGGCGCGCTCGTCATGTGTCGGGTTGGCAACTAACTCGCCGTTAACACGACCAACGCGCACCGCTCCAATCGGGCCTGCAAAAGGAATGTCCGAAATAGAAAGCGCGGCGGATGCACCGTTCATCGCGAGAATGTCGGGATCGTTCTGGCCATCGGCGCTGAGCAGGATTGAAATGATTTGGGTGTCGTAAAAATAGCCCTTCGGAAAAAGCGGCCGCAAAGGTCGATCGATCATTCGCGAAGTGAGCGTTTCCTTTTCCGCAGGACGACCTTCTCGTTTGAAATAGCCGCCCGGGAATTTCCCGGCGGCTGCCGCTTTCTCGCGGTAATCAACCGTCAGTGGAAAGAAATCCTGACCTTCTTTGATTGCCAGGGCCGAAACTGCGCTGACAAGCACAGTGGTGTCGCCGCACGTAACGATAACTGCGCCATCGGCGAGCCTGGCGATTTTCCCGGTTTCGATAGATATTTCATTGCCGCCCATTTTGGCGGTGACCTTTTGTTGCATTGTTATTTTTCCTGGATACGCAGTTCCAGGCGGTCACCTCGACTATAGGTTTTAAACCCGTTGTCCGCTGCGGCGGACGCGAAACTAAAACCTAAAATCCAAGGTGATTGCTGCGCCTGAACTGCTGATTTTCTCTTTAGTTAGGTGTGGCTTCGAGCGAACCTGCCGAATTAATCGCTGCGGTTATTTCCGAAGGTTCAGCTTCTCGATCACTTTCTTGTAACGATCGGCTTCCGTTTTGCTCAAATAATCGAGCAGACTCCTGCGTTGCGCGACCATTTTGAGTAAGCCGCGGCGCGAAGAGTGATCTTTTCGGTTAATCTTGAGGTGCTCAGTTAGATGCTCGATCCGGTGCGTGAGAAGTGCCACTTGCACATCCGCGCTGCCGGTATCTTTATCATGCAACTGGAACTCCTTGAGATCCGACGTTTGGTTGCTCTCTGCCATAAACGAAGCGCCTATTGTAGCCGAAGAACCCATCTTCGCAACCGCACAAACCGGACGCGCCTGCACTACCTGGCGTGTTCTTAAGCTGGATGTCTTTCTCGTTTGCCGTCGTACCAAAGGCTGAGCTTTGCACGCGAACGGACTCCGCGGGAACCGCGGACGATTACTCCAAAGAATTTGCGCAGAAAGTCTTTCGCAGGATACATTCGCAATTTCCGGCCTGACGTGATAACCGGTTCGCGCAGCACTTTGAAGCCGCCCACCTTTTTTAGCTCGAGGGAAAAATAAACTTCCTCACCAGCAAAGTACTGCTCATCGAATCCGCCGACGACATCGAAGTTGCGGCGCGTAGTGAAAAGAAATGCGCCGGCTCCAAGGTTCAGACCGAAATAAACCGACGAAAACCCACGCAACAGCATGCGTCCCCAAAAGGGAATGAAGCCATCCATCGCTACTCGCGCGCCGCCTCCGGCGTTACCAGCTTCCAGAGCGGCGATCCCGCCACTCACATGCGCTCGATTGATCCGCGTGTCAGCGTCGACGAAGAACAAATATTCACCCTGCGAAGCGCGTGCGCCTGCATTCCGGGCCGCCGCGATTTGACGACGATCGATTGGGATCACCTTCGCTCCCGCGGCTGAAGCGATCTGCGGCGTCGCGTCCGTTGACGCATCATCAACGACGAGAATTTCGTATGGTCGTGCTGCGGCAGAAGCCGCCTCCTGAATCGAGGCGAGGGTGTTCGAAAGTTCGTGCTCTTCGTTGTACGCGGGAACGATAAATGAAATCATTGGTCTGGTGAGGCGAGCCATATCGCCTGTGATCAACTCACACGCAAGTTGCCAGCTCACGCGACGCTATTGTGTCCGGGCATAGACTAACGAATCGAGAAGCTCCCCATCTTTGACGACATTGTTCTTGAGGCGTGCTTCGAAAATAAAGCCGGCTTTTTCAAGAACGCGTGCGGATGCTGGATTGTTCGCAAACACCTCTGCGGAGATTCGGCGGAGCGGAAAATTGTCGAAACAAAAATCAGTGACTGCTGTCAGCGCTTCAGTCGTCACGCCGCGTCCCCAGAACTGCTCGCCCAACCAGTAACCAACTGTCGCTGTATGCCGATACACATCCTGGCCCGGATGAACACCGATCCCGCCGACGGCCGCGCCGTCGATCTCAACGCAAAATTTCATTTCCGGCTGTTCGCTTATGGCTCGCTGCAAGAATTCGTGCGCGTCTTGGATCGTGTATGGATGCGGGAAAAGATCGCGTACCGCCAGCCAGATTTTGCGATTGTTCGCGTGCTTCGCGAGTGACTCCGCGTCATCCAGCCGCCAGGGTCGGATCGTGGATCGCTTCAGCACAACTTCCATCCTGACACCTCAACACATTTCTTTGTCCGCGACGCGGTACTCCACAGGAACATAGACCTCCAGGTCTGTGCGCCCACCGGAGTTACAAATCCGCCTGATCAAGACACTGCGGGTTTCAAACCCGCTGGACACACCGGCTAAAAGCCTATGTTCCGAATTTAATGCCCGCCTTCTGGACTTCGCGGTAAGGCAACAGCCATACGAGTGATTCATCGTGAAGATCGACAACCTGAATGCGATTCCCCCATGGATCGCGAAAGTCGCAGCGGAACGGCGGCTCCAACGTGAGTTTGTATTTCTCGGTAAGTTTCTTTCTGACTTCCTCGAGCTGCGTTTCATCGCGAACCATGATTCCGAAATGCCGCATGTTTGCTCGCTGAACCTTGTCGACTTCGAAAATCGCCAGGAACTGATGGTCACCCAGTTTGAAAAACGCGTCGCCCTCGCCTTCACTCATTTGTTCGAGATTGAAAACGTCTTTGTAAAAAGCCACCGCCTTCTCAACGTCATCCACCTCGATGGCGACATGATTGCATCCATAAACTTGCACGCTCATCTGTCAGCTTAGTTGCAAACAACGCGGTGCGCGCAGGACTTTTTGATACTACGTCAAAGAGCACTGTCATGTTGAGCGAAGCGAAACATCTCTGTTTAATTACATTTGCGGATCGGTCCAAACTTCACCCGAGATTCTTCGCTTCACTCAGAATGACAGCAGGTATACGCTCGTAGGAAAATCCGCCTTTCGGAGATCAGTCTCGAACCGTATTCGTCCCTTGCCTAACGATTCGCTCGATG
>JBARMF010000090.1:0-2526 GCA_049802315.1 Candidatus Udaeobacter sp. | reverse complement strand
CGCCCAACAAAGCAGCAGCATTTCACAATCAGCCGTCACGCTTCGCCGCATGGCGGCTTTTTGTTTCACGCAGCGTTACGGTTCTTTGAAATCGCCCGCGTGCTCGTGCGTTTCAATCACGTTGCCAGCCGCACCGTTATTTCGGCACTAATTTGAAGCCGACATAAGTTGCTGAGCTAATCCCGAGTAACGTCATTAGCATTGGATCAAACGTTGGCATCGTCCATTGGAAAACGGACTGCCAGACGAACACTATCCCAAGAATGAAATTCCAAACCAACATCTGAAGGCGCGCTATCTCCGGTTCACCTCCCTCCGAAATGAGATCGGCGAAGAAACCTTGAGAAGCGCGACCGGCCTGGGTTCGGCCAAATCCCGTAGCAATCAATAGGGTTGTTCCTTGAAGGCCAAGCAAAACGGGCGCGCTCCCGCTGAGAATATTGCGGTACTCGCCCATTAATGCCCAAAGGTACGCAAAACAGCCGACGCAGATTGTTAGCCACCATGCAAATACAACCCGCGATAGACTCCACGGCGCCCGTTGATTGGCCGTTAGTTGGGAATTCCGGGAGTCACGAAGTGCCGATGTGCCCAAGGCAGCTGCCAATACCGCACAAATTGTGAAGATGACTGCCGTCATCGCAGCAGCCTGGCGGAAGGGCGGCACAAGAGGCAGACTGCGGTACACCGGCTTTGCCCCTGTGGTATAGATTGCGTCCGCATTTACAAGAGTCGGCATTCGGAGTGCATCGGTAGTCCCGACAATGGGCCGTGCGAGGGAGATTTGAGCATCACAAGTGGGGCCAGCAGCACGAATAATGGCGCGCCATTTTTCAAGCTCTATCGGATCTTTTGGAGCGGCCAGGTGAAAAACGATACGATTGTACGTCTCGCCTTCGAATTCTCCCGAGCCATAGGTTGGAGCCGCAGTGGCGTCAAAAGGTGGGATTGTCTCGAACACCTGGCCTGCTATCATTAACCGGAGATTTGATCGTTCATGAAGTATCCAGTGGTTAATCTTTGTTTGCAGGGTCTGAAGTGCAGCGTTTTGCTCCGTCGATAGGGGAGAGGATTTCTTTAGTTGTACGAGCGACAGGTAATTTGTGAGTTCCTCCGGTTTTAAATCTTCGGGCAGAAGTCGCGGATCAACACGGCTGTGGGCTAATAACCATCCGTCGAAATTCTGCAGAAAAATCGTTATGGTAAGAGAATCTGTAAAAGGATTGGTATCGATAATTTTGCCGTCGTTATTACACCAGCCAATTCGGACATCCGTCACATACCTGCCGGTACCGTAGCTTCGCACTCTGTTCGGCAGGGTCTTTAGCAAATCCGAAGAACGGTGCTCGGCGTTCGACCAAATGACCCACCAGACAATAAGGATCATTGGCAAGCCCACGCCCCAGACCATGTAGCCGTAACGCTTCATAAACGAGTTACCGAAGTGCGCTGGTACAAAAAAGCGTGACTGGTTGCACGGGAACTGTCAAGAACTCTGTGCCGGGCGAAGCGGCCAGCAGTCTCCAGAAGACGAATGTCGGGAATGAATTGGCGGCCTCACCACTCTTTGAAATGGCCAGCGTGTTTGTGCGTCTCGATCACGTGAAAAAGGAGAAAAAGCGCTCAAAACTTTGCTGCACTTTGTCCGTGCCGGCGCCCTATTGTGTTACCTATGTCCTGAACCTGCACCGGGAAGTATCTCTGCTTCTTGGGAAAGGCGAATATCCCAAAGATCACGCTCATCGCGACGATGGAAAGCGTTTTGTCGTGCGCTTGGGAGACAAGCTGATGGCGTACGCGGAAGTTCCGGTGGCGGTTCGCAGAACGTCAGGAGCACACACAGACCATATTTTGGTTTGGCACCAACCGCATGTGGACGATCTTTGCAAAATGGCTAGCTGTGATTGACATTCAAAGGAAGGGGTCCGGCGATGTCCATTAGAAGATTGTTGTTTGCATTCATTAGTCTGGCGATCGTTTTCCTTTACACGTCGTACGGCGCTGAGCCGGCAAAGCAAACGAAGAAGAATTCCGCAAACGCGAATCGTCCGGACCAAAAGCCTGTCCATCTTGTCGTTAGGTCTGCGGCGGAGATAAAACAGACATTTAGTTACTCTCCGTTTCCCAGTATTCCCAGCGAACTTGAAGGTTACGGCGGCTCTCAGGTAGGCGGCACAGGCAGCTACCGGCTGACTGTTGATACCCAGGGCGCGGTCACTCAGGTCACGATCTTAAAAGGCTTTACGGTTGCCGCGGTCTATGATGAGCGATTTTCGAATGCGAAAGGCAATACTGTTCCTGCCTTGGACAAAGTAATGGTTCAGGCGCTGATGCGCTGGCGCGCAAAGCCGGGACCGATGCGCGTCGTAGATATTTATTGGAGCTTTGGAACACGTCCGTGGGTGAATTACGGAAAATCGAACGGGTCACAGTAATCAGTAGACCGGCCTCGCTCCGCCAATCTGTAAACAGGGGTTTACGCCTTTGCGTTAATTCCAGCGAAGCCTGGCCGTGCTGAACCAAGTC
>JBARMF010000089.1:0-2623 GCA_049802315.1 Candidatus Udaeobacter sp. | reverse complement strand
GTTCCGTGGATGCTGTGTGCGAATGCTTGTCGTACAGTTGGTGGTGATGGCGTTATACCAACGGGGTGTGTTCCGGAGGGCGTTGAGCGAATGGATGTATTCAAGAAATCGTTCGCGCGCCTGCGCTGGCGAAACAGTCGTGCGATAAAGATAGACATCCTCCTTGCGATAGTTCGTGCGCAGACGAATCACGTCGCGCTCATCGGCTACTATGTAAATGAGCTCGAACTGCCGGTAGAGTCCGCCGATAGTCGAGTAAGCTTGACCAAGCTTCTTGCGAATCTCGATCGAGAAACAGAGCGGCGGCGCGTCAGCGAATTGAAAGCTGACGATGGGATGCGCGATCCAGGGCGAGCCCCAGTAATTGATCGCGAGGTCGATGCCAGTGATCTGGGAGATGCGTACGGTGCGCGTCTCCCAATGCGGCGTGTAGTCGGTCTCGCTCCGGTAATCGAAGTTGCGTACGTTGTGAAATGTAACTACGTCGCCTTGAATATCGGCCCACGCTTCCCTGGCCACGTCCGGCTGCCAGTCGCTATCGTTGGTGGGAGAAAGCGTCAGCCACCAGGCCAGCACGCCCGCAAAGAGCACGACAACGACAACCAGCTTTCGCCAGAATGGCCTAACGAATAGAAGGACGGCCACGAAGGTGATCGCAAGCAATGTGGCCGTAACCTTGTTGCCGTTGCCGAACGGAGCGTCAAACAACACCGCGCCAAATGCCCAGGCAATAGCGATGATGGCTGCTATAAGAGCGAGCAACGCACCGGCCCATCGAACGACGCGCATCAGATTACATTACCAACCTTTAGGAAGCCGCGGCGAAGTGCCGACATGATGGTACACGCCTCGCAGAAACACACGCGGCAAATGAGACAACCGTGAGCAGCAATATTCGATCAATCGCAAATCCTTGCCTGCCGAATCAAGGCACGGCCTGAGCCAAGGTGGTCCTTAAAGTGCCATTTGCTCGAAGATGTAAACGCAGAATTCGGTCAAGCTCGGCAATGGTTTGCGGCAGTTCGCATGCTCCATGCGGACCGGGAACAATCACTTCGGATTGCGCGCCATCGAGATGAGAGCTCCAGTAAGGGACGACACCATCAGTGCAGTCCGGGCAATGGTCCTTTCCGCGATCGCCGATGATCGAATGATACGGAACGGTGATCCGCGCTTCATTGACTATGGGTAAGGCGGGATTTGACGGTTTCAGGCCCGTGATACTGTTGGGCAGGCGTTTGGAACCACCGGTCAATTGCACAAGTTCTGCGTTGGTGAGCGCTTCTGTCATGGCCGAGGCAATGTTAAGTGGAAGAGCGATCAAGCTAGTGCCAAATCTACCCAATCCGCTGCTGGCCATGTCGCTCCCGCGATGCGGCGTACAAATGAACACAACGCGGTTAATTCGAGGATTAGCCTGAAATGTTGTGGCCCGCACAACCAAGCTATCGCTGGAATTTTCTCTGAAAATGCTTTTCGCGGTTTCCCCCAGACCTTTCTCCCACATCGGCTTTGTGACCGTAATCACCTGCATCCGAGTAAGCATCCCGCCCATACTGTGACCTACAACAACGTACGGGCGATGGTTCGGATAAAGTTTGTCGGCTTGGGCCAACTCCTCGCGCAATCGCAATGCGGAATAGAGAATGGGATTGCCAGTCGGATAGCCAAAAACCCAGAATTGATAATGCTTCCGGATTTCCGGGTCGGCTTGGAGTCCATTAATCGTTTGCGCCCAATTGAACGCGGTTGAGAAAAGGCCGTGCACAAGAACAACGGGAATTCGGTTGGGATCGTAAGGCTGCAGGAAATACAAACCCGTCTTGTCCATATAGCGACTGGATCGAAGCCCTGCCATTAATCCGATGAGCAGAAGATTACCTGGCGGCTGGTAGTAGTTGACCGCCGCTGAGAAATTGGCCGCCAGAGGACGGGTTTTTCCTTCAACGCTGGCCATCGGTTGCTTGGCGGGACGGCGAAGTGCGAGCGTGGCGTCCGCTGCATGAAAATCGAGCGTAGCTGTGACCGGTGCAGTGATCCCCTTCGCCGGCATGAACTTTTCGGGTGGATTGACGATTCGGACACCGACGAGCGCACCGCCAACGCCTTCCTGAATGTTTTCCTTCCTGGCGAGTTTTTCTTTGATCTGATCTGGGCGCTCAAAGGTTGTAAAGTAGTTCGGCGCCCAGACTGCGGAACCTGTGGATTCAAGCCGTAGATGATAAGGGTTATTGTTCCCGGTGAGCGTCAGCGGATGGTTCCAAAGCTGCCCTCCTTCACTCGAACGCAGCAGAACGGTGAGTTCGCCGCATGCTGCGTTGTAGGTTTCACAGGCGGGTGTCCCAATGCCAGTCGCGAGCAAGGGAGCCGTTATGGCGGCAGCCTGCAAATAATCGCCTGCTCGCTTTTCGACTGGAACGTTTACTGAGCGAGCCTCGCGCATAACGCTCGCAGTCGGCGCATATTCCGGACCCCGTACTGTCCGCGGCGCCGTCGCACAACTGGCGAACAACGCGAGACACGTTATCCCGGCGATCAGGCGGATGGATGCTTTTGTATCTTCAAGCTTCATAAGCGTCGGAGATGCCAGGCAGGAAGTATCGTGAATGAATCAGGTTTTGTC
>JBARMF010000088.1:0-6285 GCA_049802315.1 Candidatus Udaeobacter sp. | reverse complement strand
AGTTGCTGTTCGTTCAGCTCAGCGGCGTAATCAATGTGAACGGCCGTAGATGAGGGCGCGCGTTGCAGCGTGTATTGTCGGGACATACGCTGTCGGCGCGATTCGCACGTCGCGCTACGAAACCGCTTCCACAGGCGTGGGCTGCGCCGCCAGGTCAACCCATTTCCCATGCTCGCGAATCAAATCTTTGAGTCGATCCACGGCTTCTGCTTCGGGAATGTTGAATTTCACTGCGGTCTTGCCGACGTAGAGATTCACTTTACCGGGCGCGCCGCCGACGTAGCCAAAATCCGCATCGGCCATTTCGCCAGGACCGTTCACGATACATCCCATGATCGCGATCTTAACGCCTTTTAGGTGTAAGGTGGCTGCTTTAATTTTCGCTGTTGTGGTTTGCAGATTGAACAGTGTTCGTCCGCATGATGGACAGGCGACGTAATCAGTTTTGAAAATACGCGAGCCGGCTGCCTGTAAAATGTTGTAGGACAAACGAAGCGCTTGCCCCGGCGCCTCGTCGCCCTGCACTAAAACCGCGTCGCCGATCCCATCGCATAATAGCGAGCCGATGTTGGTGGAAGCGGTGAGAAGAGTCTGTAGAAAATCTTTGGTAGGGACGCCGCGCTGCGGCGTCCGGTCGGCGCAGCGCGCCGACCCTACCTCACATACATCCTTCAGCAAAATCGGGTGCCGTGGTTGCAATTTTGCCGCCAGCAAACGGTATGCTGCGATCACTGGGAGATCTATTTCGTCTGCGACGGTGACAAACTGCGGAGTTTGGTTCGTGTTGAGTTTCGCAATCGCCGCATCATCCGTGGGATCGATCGCGATGATGTTTGCATCCTCGTAAACAATCTCCGGTTTGTAATCGCCCATTCGGTCGATCTTGTGCGCGATCTTATCGAAGGCCGCGCGACGCATCACGACGCGAATCAATTCGTCTCCGCCGAGTTTTACTCCGTCGCGCTCGATCTTCTCCGTCGCCCGCCGCTGATAGGAGAATGGATCAAAAGAGAGTTGAGAGTTGAGAGTTGAGAGTTGAGAGGCGGACGTTTTGTTTATGTTCTCGATGAGCGCTTTCGCCACGGGAATTTAGTGAGGACTATCTTCAGTAAGCGACACGCGGATGGTGTCGCCAATTCCGTCCGCCAGCAGCGATCCGATTCCGATCGCGCTCTTGATCCGCGCATCTTCGCCTTCGCCGGCCTCAGTTACTCCGAGATGCAATGGGTAATTCCAATCGGGGCCGAGCTCGTTTAATCGCGCCACGAGCAATCGATAGGCAGCGATCATCACCTTCGGATTGCTAGCCTTCATCGAGAACACAAAATCGTGATAGTCGAGGTCGCGCGCGATCCGCGCGAACTCAAGCGCGCTCTCCACCATGCCGAGCGGTGTATCGCCGTAGCGATTCAGAATACGATCAGAAAGAGACCCGTGATTTGTACCAATACGCATGGCGATTCCGCGCGTCTTACACAACTCAACAAGCGGCGAAAACCGATCACGGATGCGATTTAACTCCGCCACGTACTGTTCGTCGGTGTATTCGCGGATCACGAATTTTTTCGAGTCGGCATAGTTGCCAGGATTGACGCGCACTTTCTCCACCCATTTTGCCGCCTCCATCGCTGCATCGGGTTTGAAATGGATGTCGGCGACGATCGGCACATCGCGCCCACGCTCGCGCAAACCTTTGACGATGTGCTCGAGATTGCGCGAGTCCTTCACGGTAGGCGCGGTGATCCGGACAATTTCACAGCCAGCGTCCGCCAGCTCCATCGATTGCTGGATCGACGCTTCGGTGTCCATCGTGTCGCAGGTGATCATCGACTGTACGCGGATCGGGTTGTCTCCGCCGATGCCGACATTGCCAACCTTCACCTCGCACGTGGCGCGGCGATGGTATTGGAGAGGATTACTGCAATAGCTCACGAGAACCGAATGTACGAAGACTCGAGCAACCTCGCAATCGCGCTGCCGTTCTATGGCGTTTGCGAATTTTTCCCAGGCGATTGCGCTTCGTACTGGTCGAG
Organism: Candidatus Udaeobacter sp.; assembly: GCA_049802315.1. Classification (GTDB taxonomy): domain Bacteria; phylum Verrucomicrobiota; class Verrucomicrobiia; order Chthoniobacterales; family UBA10450; genus Udaeobacter. The sequence goes on along the minus strand of JBARMF010000088.1, from coordinate 4,252 downwards.
CTTCTTCCTGACGAACGGCAAATCCTGCACGTCAAAGAACGTGATGTAGAGCATGTAACCGATAATCAGCACCGCACAGCTGGTCTGAATCACCTCGAGCACGCGCATGTTCACCGGTTTGCGACGGACCGATTCAATGAGCGCCAGCACAATGTGGCCTCCATCAAGCACCGGAATGGGCAGCAAATTCAAAATCGCCAGGTTCACGTTGAGAATCACGCTGAACCACAGTGCCAATTGCCAGCCGCGTTCGCTTTGGAAAAGGAGATAATAAATGCGACCGATTCCGACCGGCCCACTTAGGTGTTGCAACTTTACGTCCGATTTCGGCGAGGCGACGGCGCCGATAGTTTTCAAAGTGCTGGTGACGCTGTTGTAAACTTGCTCGATCGGATTTGGATGCTGGATCGACACAATTCCGCTCGTGTCCCATTGGATTCCGATTCGCGGCTTCATTTCGCCGGCGGTGGGCAGGAGCGTTGGTTTTACTGGAATATCCAGCTTCGAGCCTTTTCGTTCGACGTGCAGCACGAGCTGTTCATTTGGATGTTTGCTGATGTATTCCAGTAACGCGATCGGATTGTAGATGGGCGTTTGGTTAAATCCACGAATGATGTCTCCGGGATGAAGTCCGGCTGCCGCTGCAGGGCTTTTTGCTTCTACTTTCTCGATGATCGGCGTTTCTGCCGGGTAGATCAGCAACTGCCGCACACTTTTCCTGCGCCAACCGCGGGTCTCCGCTTTGTACGGTTCGACCGATACCGTTTGCACCTTGTCATCTCGCTGGAATTTCACCGCAATCTTGTCGCCCTCGCTCCGCACGACGTCCCAGCTAATGCTGTCGTTCATTCCCATGAAACGCCTGACCGGTTTGCCATCCACGGACAGGATTTTGTCGCCCGGTTGCAGGCCGGCCTTTTCCGCTGGCGAACCCGGCATGACGTAGCCAATTACGGTCGTTGAATCGCCTTCGCTCACTGGATGACCAACCGCCCAGACGATGCCGGCAAAAAACAAGGCCAGCAGCAAGCTGAACACCGGACCAGCGATGGCTACAATGATTTTGTCCAGCGCGGAAATCTTCGGGAGTCTAGCCCGATCCAGGTCGGCTTTGCCCTCGATGATGTCCATCGGCGCAAGTTGCGGCAGTGCAACAAAACCTCCGAATGGCAGTGACCCCAGCGAATATTGGACGCCGTTAATAGTCTTCTTCCAAAGCGGTTTGCCAAACCAGACGCCAAATTTCTCGATGTAGAGACCCCGCCATCGCGCCGCGAGAAAATGCCCAAGCTCATGCACCACGATGAGCAGGTTAAATAGGATGAGGACCTCGAGCAGAATGAAGATGACGCGAGCGATATGCAAAATCATGTGGTCAGCCGGTGATCAGTGAATCGTTGGACACGCCATGCTGTCTGCCGTTGTAAATCTCTTAACCTTTTGCCGATTCAACGCATCCCTGCGCTTGCGCTCGCGCCCACTGATCGGCTCCCAATATTGCATCGAGATTGGCGTGTGCAACGGGCGTGTGTTGGTTCATCACTTGTTCAACGATCTTCCAGATTTCGGGAAACCGCACTTTGCGATCTAAAAACGCCGCGACTGCGATTTCGTTAGCGGCGTTCATTACCGCCGGCAATGTGCCGCCGATCTCTCCCGCCCGGCGTGCCAGATTCAATGCCGGAAAATCTTCGTAGCGCGGAATGGAAAATTCCAACTTCGACAGCTTCGAGAAATCGAGAGGTGGCAACGAGTTCGCGACACGATCCGGCCAGGTCACGGCGTATTGAATCGGAAAGCACATGTCCGAATAACTCAGTTGCGCCAGTGTGGAACCGTCTGTGAACTCGACCATTGAATGAACGATGCTTTGCGGATGAATGACTACCTCGACGCGCTTCATTTCTACGCCAAAAAGCCAGTGCGCCTCGATCATCTCCAGGCCCTTGTTGAACAATGTCGCGGAATCGATGGTGATCTTGGGTCCCATGTTCCAGGTCGGATGTTTTAACGCCTGCTCCGGCGTGATTGAATCGAAATCTGATCGCGGCGTTTCCCGAAACGGCCCACCCGATGCAGTTAGGATGATTCGTCTGACATCGCGCGAAAGTGCCGTAAGCGTCTCGCTTGCGACTCTGGGAGATTTCGCAAGCGGGGACGCTTGCGCTACCATGCATTGGAAAATCGCATTGTGCTCGCTATCCACGGGCAGGACATGCACGCCATTCTCTCTCGCTTCGCGCATTACGATCTCGCCCGCCATGACCAAAATTTCCTTGCTCGCCACTGCGAGATCTTTTCCCGCTTTGATCGCCGCCAACGCGGGGCGCAAACCGCCCGTGCCGACGATTGCCACCAGCACCAGATCTGCATTTGTCAGGCAGGCGATCTCGAGCAAACCCGATTCACCGGACAAAATCCGCGGCTCATAATCGAGTGCTCGGCGAAGCACATCGATCTGAGTTTCATCGACCAGGCAAACCGATTCCGGCCGTACTTCATTCGCAGCGGCGGCCAGCTTTTGTGCATTGCTTTTCGCCGCCAGCCCGACAATCTCCATCCGCTCAGGAATATCCCGCGCTACCTTCAACGCGCTCTCACCGATGGACCCAGTCGCCCCAAGAATAACGACACGTTTACGATTCATTTAGACAAGACATCACAAAACGACTACACGGCACACACGACGCATAAAGAAGTTCTTTGGGAGCTTTGCGAGTCTTGCTGTCCCTTGTCTCCTTTGTGTGAAAAAACAAAATTGCTCAGGGCACCCGAATAACCAGTCGCATGTAGAAGAACAATAGCGGCGCAGTGAAAAGCAGGCTGTCCAGCAAATCGAGCGCGCCACCAATTCCCGGCAGCAGATTGCCCGAATCTTTTACGCCGGTGCTGCGCTTGATAATGGATTCGGCCAAATCGCCGAGGATTGCGGCAATCCCGAGAAGCAAACCGAGCACTGTTGCATGCGTCCAGTTCAGTACTGACAAATGGCCCGGCATGAGTTTGTAAAGCCCGAGGCTGCAAAGTAACGCGAAGACGATAGCGCCAAAAAAACCTTCCCAGGTTTTCTTTCCGCTAATGTGCGGCACCATCAAATGCCGCCCAATCACGCTCCCCGTCAAATACGCGCCCATGTCCGAGAACTTGGTGACCGCGATCAAATACAATACGTAGAACTGGCCGGTGAGCTGACCGCTGCTCGAACGCGGAGTGAGATACACAATTTTGGTGATGAAATTGTAAAGCCAAAGCACGTAAAGCAGCCCGAACAATGTGTAAGCCATCGTCTGCAACGGCTCGTCATTCCGAAGACGCGTAAACATTTGCCGTCCGAATACCGTCAGCAGAAAGAAAAGCAGGACTGCGACTTCGAAATCATATGAGCCTGCCGGTCCGATTTTAGAGAAATAATAAAAACTACCGGCAAGCATTACCGCGCCACAGATCATTGCGGTGATTTTGAAATTCGGCAGGCCCTTGTGATCGAGCATCCGATAAAATTCCCAAAGCCCGATCATTCCGCACAGGCTGATCAAGAGCCAGAACAGGATCTCGTAACCCGAGAACATGATCAGCAAGGCGACTGACCATAAGGCGACGGTGCTGGAGAATCGCAGAATGAACGTGGAACGCGGCGTGACTACGTTCGGCCCGGTTTGCTCCAGCGTGGCAGGCATGGCCCTCCATCATCCCGAAGGAAGGCGCACTGTGCAAGAAGGGAGCGCATCTGTGTCGCGATGAAATGCGCGACGCTCTCTCGAGTTGTTATCTGGTCATCGTTTATCAACCCTGCTATGGATTGCGCCCGCGATGAACGAATCAGCGAAAGCAATCGATCGTCGCCCCATTGCTACGCGAAATCGGAAATGGGCACAATCAGCGACGGCTTGGCTGGCTGCGCGAAATGTGTCTCCGAATGGGATTTCCATTGCGGGAATGTGCGCGTGTATCGCGGCGGGCCTGGCGCTTGGCCTGACTTCCGTTGAATACAATCGAGTCTTGTGGCTCGTCGCAGCGATTGGCGTGCAATTGCGACTGACGGCAAACATGCTGGACGGAATGGTGGCGCTCGCGTCCGGTCGCGATTCAAAACCAGGCGAGCTTTACAACGAGGCTCCAGATCGCGTTTCGGACGCCGCGGTGTTCATCGGCGCAGGCTACGCGTGGGGCGGGAACGTTGCCCTTGGTTACATCGCAACGATTCTGGCGATCTTCACGGCTTACGTTCGCGCCGCAGGAAAAATCGCCGGCG
>JBARMF010000087.1:0-8279 GCA_049802315.1 Candidatus Udaeobacter sp. | reverse complement strand
GTCGATACCAGCCAAAGCACAGTCTCGACCGCCGACAAGATAAAGTTGGTACCAAGTCGTTCCCCCCGATGCGGCCGCGACGTGTTCGAGCGGGCACCCCGAAAGCGTCGAGAGCGTACAAATGATCCCTGCTTCGCCGGCAGAGCGCGCGGCTGCTTCTTCGCCGTGCGGAAACATCAACCGACAGCTTCCAACGGGCGCGAGAATTAGCGGCATGCTAACCGAAGTACCGAGCACGGTCGTGCGCAGATCGCACACCGGCGTGGCAACCGCACAGCGCGGCCGCAATGTCACGGCTTCGAACGCCCGGCAGTTTGCGCGCAACGTCGATTCGTCCTCAGCGCCGCCGTCAATGTAGTCGAACACGACACGAGGAAGCCGCCGCTTCGCCCTGCGCCGCAGATCTTCGATGTTTAAAACACGCGGCGGCTCAACCGATCGAGACAAGCGATTCATAGGTTGTCGTGCCGCATAACGAGATTTTTATTAACACCGGGCTTCAGCCCGGTGCAATCTCGCAACGCGCAGAAAACCGTTTCAACGGTTTTACTCGAAAGGAAAGCCGTTGAAACGGCTCGGGTTTCAGAGGTCAGGTGCACCCGGCTGAAGCCGGGTGTTAATGAAACCAGTGGAAGACGCAGACTAGTGCCGAAAATGGCGTATGCCGGTAAAGATCATTGCCATCTTTCGCTCGTTAGCGGCGGCAATCACTTCTTCGTCGCGAACCGAGCCGCCGGGCTGAATCGCGCAGGTTGCGCCAGCGTCGGCCGCCGCCATCAGTCCGTCGGGGAATGGAAAGAAAGCGTCGCTCGCGACCGCGCTGCCTTTGAGCGAAAGCCCGCCTTCGTTCGCTTTCCAAACCGCGATCCGCGAAGCATCGACCCGCGACATCTGGCCAGCGCCAATCCCAAGTGTCCGGTCCGCTTTGGAGTACACGATGGCGTTTGATTTCACGTGTTTGACGACTCGCCAACCGAACAACATCGCGTTCAGTTCAGCCTTCGTCGGCCGCCGCTTGGTCACGACGTTCGTCGTCAGCTCTCCATTGACATCTGCTTCTTGAACCAGCACGCCGCCGCAGACCGAGCGCATGTCGGTTGTCGATCGTGCTTCTTTGGGCGGCGTCAACAAACGAATCAGCCGCAGATTTTTTTTCTTCTGCAGAACCGCGCGCGCTTCGATCTCAAAATCAGGCGCGATGATCACCTCGCTGAAAATTTCGCTGATCACCTTTGCCAGCGACTCGGTTAACGGCCGGTTGCACACGATGATCCCGCCGAAGGGCGCCTGCTTGTCCGTCGCAAACGCTTTCTCCCACGCCTTGCGCAGATCTGGATCGGACCCAACGCCACAGGGATTCGTATGCTTTAAGATCGCGACAGTCGGTGCTTCAAATTCGGCAATCAAATTCGTCGCCGCGCTTATATCCAGAATGTTGTTAAACGAAAGCTCTTTGCCCTGAAGTTTCTCGAAGCATTTGTCAAAATCGCCGTAAAGCGCAGCGTCCTGGTGGGGATTTTCACCGTAACGCAACCGCATCGCCAATGGCAGGGAAAGTGAAAAGGAGGCATCGGTTTTCTGCTGTTTGTTCAGGAAATTGGCAATCACCCGATCATATTCCGCGGTCCTGTTGAAAGCTTTGATGGCGAGCCGCTCTCGAAGTTTCAGCGTCGTTTCGCCGTCGTGTTTGCCCATGTTTTCGAGCACTACGTCGTAGTCCGCGGGATCGATAATGACCGTGACCGATTCATAATTTTTCGCAGCGCTTCGAATCATCGATGGGCCGCCGATGTCTATGTTTTCAATTGCTTCCGCGAGAGTTACACCCGGCTTCGCGACCGTGGCTTCGAAAGGATAAAGATTGACCGCGACCAGGTCGATTGGATCAAAGCCGCATTCACGCGCTTCTGCTTCGTGTTTTGCATTGCCGCGTTTGTAGAGAAGTCCGCCATGCACGCGCGGATGCAAAGTTTTTACCCGGCCATCGAGCACTTCAGGAAATGCGGTGAAACTCGAGATCTCCCGCACCGGAATTTTTTCGTTCTTTAGCAGGACCGCTGTCCCGCCCGTGGAAATGATGTCTACGCCCTGGCTTTCCAGCGCGCGCGCAAACCTAGCGATACCGGTTTTGTCAGAAACGGAAATGAGCGCGCGACGGATTTTCAAGGGATGGGTTACAACGTTGAAACGTCAAAGCGTTAAAGCGGCAGGTCAACCAAAGGCGTCAAACATCATTGTCATTCTGAGCAAAGCGAAGAATCTCTGGAACAATTCCCTCTCCGGGTACTGAAATGGCAATCAGAGATGTTTCGCTTCGCTCAACATGACAAACAGGGTATTGGACGCTTCAACCCCTTCAACGATCTAACGCTTCAACGGTCGAGGAGGACATTCTTGGCCACAGGATACAGCACCGGGCAGCAGCCGATGGTTTCGCAAAATGCTTTACTGAAATGACTCAAGCTCGAATAGCCAACTTCTGTCGCGGCTTCGGTGACGTTGTAACGGCCGGTGCGCAATAACTCAGCCGCACGTTCCATGCGAACGTTCCGCAAGTATTGCGGAATTGTGTGACCGACTTCGCGCGAAAAAATTCTGCTTAAGTAAAATGGGCTACACCCTACCTCTTGCCCCAATATTTCCAGCGTCGGCGGGTTCACCAGATCGCGCGTGAGAATCTCCTTCACCCGGTCCACTCGCTCACGCGCCAGGCGCTTCTGGCGCATGCAGAAAAATTCGGGATCCTTCGACGCAAAGAAAAACTGCGCCATGAGCTCCAACGCCTTCCCTTGGTACCATAAAACCTTCGCCGCTTTGGTGACCGGGGGCTCCGTCAGGCTCGCCACGACGCTGCGCTGTTGCATCGTCATTGGACGCGCAGGCGCGACCATGTTCTCGTCCTTCTTTCCGAAAAGGATGCGGCGAATCTCCGGTTCTAGATCGGCTTCATTCTGCGCAAGCTGATTGCGCAAATGCTCGCGCGAAAATTCGAGCGTCACGAATTGGTGATGATCGTGTGCTCGCCGTGAGGCAGGCAACGGCCCATCGGCAACAGCATAATAGCCGCAATTGCCTGGCAAATAATCGCTGCGCATGCCGCCGGCTTCCCCAACCGCTCCATGACCGTTGAGGTTCAGGCAAAACTCCAGGCTATTCGGGTGAAATGTGCGTCCCCAGTTAAACGAACGTTCAATTCGAAAGTCATGCCATTCGATCGCGACACCGATCTTGTCGACATCTCCGTACAACGGACGCCATCCGCCTTTCACTTCGCGCCATGCAGCTTGTTCCGCTGCGCAACCAGGATTCATCGTGCGTAAACTACGGGCGCAGGTGGGTGGAATGCAAGGAAGGTTTGACTTCCTGTAACACATCGCGGTCCCACTTTCCCAGCTTTGACGCAGCATCGTAAGTGCTCTGCGCAAAATCCAGCAGGACTCCATCCGGCTTTTCAGCCGTGCGCACCGAGTCGTAAGGCAGCACGAACTCGCGTAGCTTCGGCTGGTAAAACGCTGTCTCTGGTTGAATCTTCGCTTCTCCAAATCCGGTCGGCTCCGGATACGCATAGGAATAAAAAATAGGTGCCGGCGCCGCGGCGTTGCCAGGCCAGAAACCGAGGCTACTCACCTCCTGTGAGTACGCTTCTCGTGTAATTGCATCGGGCAGATGCGGGACCCCGCCGGGATGCGGTGGCGCCAGCCGCCCGGAAAAGCGCGTCACTGCCAGGTCGAAGCTGCCCCAGAAAAAATGCACCGGACTGCACTTGCCGCAGAAACGCGACCTAAATTCCTTAAACACGCGATCGCTCTGTACCAGCACGCGCCAAAACCGATTGGCGTATTCTCGATCGTAAGCGCAATGTTCTTCATCTTGATCAAACGGAATCGGATTCTCAATCTCGTTAGGCGTCACATTGATGGTCACAGGCAATTCCATCTCGGCTAACGCATTCATTACTTCACGATAAAATTTCGCCACCGACTGCGCGCGCAGTTTCAACACTCGTGCCGCACCATCGCTCTTAAGGATGCGCAATTCGTGATCGATGAAATCGAAACGAATTTCGAATGTCGATGTGCCGTGCGGGATCGGCGAAGTGGTCAGGCCGCGCGAAGTCACGTAGAACGTCACGTGCCATGAGTGATTTATCCACGGACTCAGCGTCAGCCGAATTTTGCCCACGATTTGGGTCCACATGTGCAGCGTTGTCGCGGTATCCTGCCACGCCGTAAATGGCAGAGGGGGCCATGGGTTGGATGTGTCATTCATTTTTCGCTCCTTACTCCCGGTTAATGAAATCGGAAAATGACCGTCTCACTTTCGCGAACATTCCACGGGCTTCTTCCTGTGCTCTGTTGAAACCGTGCTTGATCGATCGTTTCGCGTTCCTGATGACACCCGTCACGTTTCCCTGATCATAGTCGCCTTCGACGTCCTCCATTGTAGCCCCGGCAAACATCCCCTCCGTTCGCCTCACCGTGCCTCGTGTCGCGCCGATGTAAATCGTGCCGACGGGCCGAGACGACCCGTTTCGAAGAGTCACAATCCACATCGGTTCGCCGCGCTCGTCTGTGCGCAATGTGTAATCCGCCGTTGCAAAACTGATGTGCGACGCTTCGGCCGTATGGCTCGCCACCGCGTACGCGCCGCTGGAATCCAGGTTTAACTGCGAGACATCGATCGTGGCTCCTTCAGTGGAACCTGCTACGTCGCGGGCCGCCTCGTTATCGGATTCAATTCTGCCATCAGCAATTTCCAGTTCGTGTACGCCGCCACCTCGGGGATCTTCCAGAACAATTCTCCACCTCTCCGGCTCAGGATCGCCCTTAGTGCCACGGAGCGACACAATTTGGTGTAGCGCGTCGCGACCAAATTCGTTGCCGAGCACACGCAACGCTTCATACGCGGAGACGTTTCCCTCGGCAAAGACCGGCGTTGCCAAAAGCAAAAGCCCAACCAACACTCGGCACATCCGGCAAAATTGAACAGCGCTTTGACTGACTGTCCATCGGCTTTTTGCATTGCGGCGACGTCTCAGCGCATTTCAAAACATCCTCGCCCTTGAATCAGTCGCTGAAATCTGCTCACGTCTTTGCGGGCTGCGATGAAAAGAAGCAAAGTTGAATTTAGCAGTCACACTGCGAATCTCGCGTTGCTGAGGAAATGCGTTCGGGAATTCCTCAACGGCTATCCATTCTCAGAAAAGGAGCGAATGTTCATGGTGCTCGGCGTTGATGAAGCTTGCACCAACGTCATCCGCCACGCCTATCGGTTGCGCGACGATCGACTCATCTCGTTGCGAATGGAAGGATTACGCAAATGCGTGCGCATGCGCCTGCGGGATTATGGCGAGAAAGTTCTACCGCACGAAATGAAAGGCCGGTCGCACGACCTGATCAAACCAGGTGGGCTCGGTCTTCACTTGATTCGCTACGCGTTTGACGAGGTGGCTTACATCCAGAAACGCCGCGGCACCGAGTTGGTGCTCATCAAAAATATGGAGTGATGGAGTGTTGATATCCACGGACCCCTACTCCATTACTCCAACAGTCCAATACAGATGAAACCGCCGGAGCCAGACGCTGCTTTTGAAATTTCGCTGCGACCACCCGCGTTCAGCGAGTTCACTGGCCAGGTAAAGGTGCGCGAACGGCTAGAGCTGATGGTGGCAGCGGCTAAAAAGCGCGGCGACGTGCTCGAGCACATTCTATTGAGCGGACCGTCGGGACTCGGCAAGACCACGCTGGCCTACATCATCGCCAACGCGATGGACGTGAATATCAAAAACACCAGCGGCCCGGTGATTGAGAAGGCTGGCGAACTCGCGGGACTTCTCACCAGCCTCGAAAAAGGCGATGTGCTCTTCATTGACGAAATTCACCGGCTGCAGCCGGCCATCGAAGAATATCTCTACCCGGCAATGGAAGATTACCGGCTCGACATCATCATTGACCAGGGACCGCAGGCGCGCAGTCTGCGTCTCAATTTGCCAAAGTTTACGTTGGTGGGCGCGACGACGCGCGCGGGAATGGTAAGCGCGCCGCTGCGTTCGCGTTTCGGAATGACGGCGCGGCTCGATTATTATAACGCCGAGGAAATGCAGAAGATCATTGTGCGTAGCGCCCAGTTGTTAGGCGTGGAGATCGATCCGCCGGGCGCAGCCGAGGTCGCAGCACGCTCACGCGGGACACCGCGCACGGCGAACAATCTGTTGCGATGGGTGCGCGATTACGTGCAGGTCAAAGCCGAAGGTAAAATCACTGCGGAACTTGCAGATCGCGCGCTCGCGATGCTCGAGATCGATCGCGACGGGTTTGATCAATGGGACAAACGCATCATCGAAACCTTGATCCATAAATTCAATGGTGGACCTGTTGGACTGACTTCGCTGGCAGTCGCAATCGGCGAAGAAGCCGGCACAATCGAGGAAGTCAACGAGCCCTATTTGATCATGGAAGGCTACATCAAACGCACGCCGCAAGGCCGCGTTGCCACCGCAAACGCCTATCGCAAGCTCGGACTAAAACCGCCCACCGGCGCACAAACAGAATTATTTTCGGAACGCTAAAGCGGTTGAGCCCGTTGAAGCATTAAAACGGCAAGAGCACATTGTCATCCTGAGCGGAGCGAAGCGGAGTCGAAGGATCCCGCAGCGCTACCAACCGCGATGCCACGGGATTCCTCGACTTCGCTCGGAATGACATTCCTGGTTGCTTCAAGCGTTCAACCTCCAATTCACACTAAGGATCAGCTCCTGCGGTTTGAGAAGGAAATACCGTCGATACTCTTCGAATGTGCGACCGAGCAACACGACCCGGTCAAGCTGCAGCCCACGTTTCGTTTGTTGGGACAGTTTACTCATTCTCGTGTCCCAAGTTGTAGAGGTGTTCGCCAAACGCCTGCCATCTTAACCGATTTTGCCTGGTAGGGCCGATTAACTCAATCGCCCGGGTGGTTCGGGTGAACCACCCCTACCTTTTCAGCGCCGCGATCAGAACACTCTGAGGATGCCGTTACTGTAAGCTGCGACTCGCACCCACGTGTAGCTGCCCTTGCGTAGTCGCACCGCCCAAAAATCGAAATCGCCATTCAGCCGGTCGCCGGCAGCGTCGAGCGCTGTCGACCCGGTCACGCCTTGATAATGCTCTGCTTCCTCGATGAACTCCGCTTTGAATCTGTCGAAATTTTTGAGTGGCTTCGGACGCTGTAATGCCAGGTTCACCACGAAGAGCGCATCATAAGCAGACAACGCAAACGCATCCGGTGTGATGCCGGTGAGCGCTTCGATTTCATCCGAAATCGGCTGCCACCGATTGCGCAGCGCATCGGGCAATCCAAAAATGGGATTTGGATAACCAACACTTGCCGCAAAACCGGCCGCGCTCGAATCGCCGGTCAATGCCGCGGAAAGAGCGACGCCGTCGCTGCCGTACCACGTTGTGTTGGCGAGTGTAGGATTGTCTTGTGCTGAATGAAATACGTCGACGGCTTCATCGAACGCCGCCAGATAGACCGCGACTGCAGAGGGGTTAATGCCGCTGCCAATTAAAGTCCCAATCTGGGACGCGACAGCGTTGGTTGCGGCGGAAAAGTTTGAGGTGTTCGTCTCGTAGCGAAATCCTGAAGTTACTCTGCCCCCAAGCGCATGAAATCTTATCTTCACGGAGTCGTGCAGACCGTTGTTGCCGGCATCGTTCCGCCAAAGCGGAACAATGGCACGAATGCCATCGTGCTGTAGCAACGCCACAAGCGCTTCAGCCTCGCGCCTGTCGTTAGGGCAAAACCGAAGGATATTGTCGCCGGGGATGGCGAGCGAGGACGCTGTGCTACCCTGGCTGATCACAAGAATATCATGCGCGTCCGCGAAGGGTTTGATCATAGCTACTTCGGAACTGGTCTGCGGCCCGATGATGATCTTGACGCCGCGTGCATGGAGGTCCTGAATAGCATTGAGCGCACGCGCTGGATCATGCTGCGTGTCGCGAACAAGGAATCGGTATCGGACCGGGTTATACTGAGGATGGATCTTTTGAAGATCTGCTGCAGCAATCCGCAATGCGGCGACGGTGTTTTTGCCAAGCGAGAATCCCGATCCGGTTAACGTGGCTAGCACGCCAATTTTCACCGTTGGCGGGGTCGCCGCTCGAACTTCTCCTGCAAGAGTGATTGCCACCAAAAGCAGTCCACAAACAATCACGGGGAACATGACGCGAATTTTCATAATCGCCCGATCATCTCCGGAGCCGCGTAAGACAGTCAAGAACGATCGCGGTGGCATG
>JBARMF010000086.1:0-1928 GCA_049802315.1 Candidatus Udaeobacter sp. | reverse complement strand
CATAACCACTGATGAAATGAGTAATAGGCGCAGCCGATCGAAATGCCGCAGCGCTTCATCGACGATCTTCGCGCACTCCATTTGCCGTAACACACACGACCCATATCCAGCATCGAGCCAGCGCTCGGTCGCACCGGTGAAGCGCTTGTGATATTCGAGTTCGGTTTCGACATCCCATGGCTCAGGATGAAACCGCAGCCATGTGGTTCGTTCTTCCTCCCATTGTGTTCGGAGGTGAGTCGGCACGGAATCCGCTAAGCGGAACGTGACGAAATACGTCGCTGCTTTCTGCTGCCAATGTGGAAGAAGATTTTCTGTGAACCGAATCTCCTCGTAGGGATTAAAGAAGCTCGGTGTGTCCACGGGGTTCAAGGAGTGACGGCTTCCTAGCCGTCACATTTACCCCGACGGCTGGGAAGCCGTCGTTCCTTGAAGGATCTCCCGCACGTATTTTACGGGCGGGCTGCCGTAAGAGATTACCTGGTCGTTGTATTTTTTGAGATTGAACTGGTCGCCGAGTTTTTTCTGCTCGGCGGCGCGCATGTCGAGATGCTCTGTCGCGCCGACGAAGTAAGTCGATAGCTGCGCGGAAGTAAGCCGGGCGCGCTTCCATTTCGCCACCGCTTCGCCCTCCTGCTGGTAACCTTCCTTGGTCATTAAATCCATCGCCTCCTTCTCAGTCATGTTTCCGGCGTGAATGCTTTGATCGAGAATGGCGTTGCAAATCGCGCGGAGCCGCATCTTCAATTGCTGCATCTTCACCTCGGAGCCGCCGTATCCTTGTTCGGCCATCACCTGTTCGCAATAAACCGCCCAGCCCTCGATGAAGGGTCCGCTCTGGAAAATTGCGCGAACCAGCGTCGGCGCGCGGAATTCATTCGAGCGCGCGAGTTGCAAGAAATGCCCCGGCATCGCTTCGTGCACGGTCAAATCGCGAATCATGTAGTTGTTGTATTCGTGAAAGAACGATTCCTTTCGCTCTTTCGACCAATCCTTCGGTGTAGGCGCGACGGCGAAAAGTGTTTTGCCATTTTTCTCGAGCGGCCCCGGCGCATCGCAATACGCAATAGCGACGCCGCGTTTAAATTCCGGCATCGCGATCACGTCTAGCGGCATGTTGGGAACGCTGACCACATCGTGTTTCTTCACGAAATCTGTCGCTTCTGTGACAACTTTCTTCGCGTAATCAACCACAGTGGCGTCGCTGGGATGTTGCTCCGCAAGCTTGTCCAACACCGCCGCCGTCACCTTGTGCTTGTCCGCGACAGTTTGTGGATCGGCGTTCGGAAAATATTTCTTGTAGAGCGGCAGCGCCGTTTCGTAGATGGCGGTCTGTGTTTGTTCCAGATCGGCCTTTGCCCGTTTCAAGATTTCTTCCATCGGCAAATCCGAAGCCAGGGCGAAGTGCAGTTTCTTCCTGTACTTCTGCCCGCCCAGACGAAAATCGCCGTCGGAGCGAGGGAGCAGATCGTTCTGGAGCCATTTTTTGTAATCCTCAAGCGCCGCAGCGGTTTTATCCTGCAACGGAGCCAGGTCCTTTTTCATTTGCGGTGCCTGATCGAGTAGAGGGGCGAGCTCTGTCCGCACGAGATTGATTGCGCCCTGCGTTTGCTCAATCGCCGTCTCGGTGTGAATGCGCGGCGGATGTTGCAGATTCGCCTTCGCTTGCGCGATCACGCCCGGGATTTTTTCCAGGCGCTGGCGCAAACTCGGGATCCGCTTTTCGGCCGGCGCGAAATCGCGCGCGACCAAAAGATAAAGGCTGTTAGCCATGCTCTGCATGTAAACCAGCGGATTCCACTCCGGCTCTTTCAGCTCTTCAGCCCGGAAGATTTCGTAATCGATGTTCTCTTTGAGAATTCGAAAATCGATATTGTTTGCGCCGGTCAGTTGCGATCCATCGATCGCGTTCAGCTTGTCGCGAAATT
>JBARMF010000085.1:0-1793 GCA_049802315.1 Candidatus Udaeobacter sp. | reverse complement strand
TAATGGAATTATTCTGGTGGTTCGTTGTAGTAACCCTATTCGCAGTCGGCTTGATCGGTACGGTGTTGCCCGTTTTTCCTGGCACAATCATCATTCTTGCTGGTGCGCTTATTCACCGAATGATGCTTGGCGCGGAGAAGAGCGTCAGCTGGAGAACAATCGTCATCCTGGTACTGTTAACCGCCGCGTCGTATGCGCTGGATTTTCTAAGCGGCTACTTCGGTGCCCGATATTTTGGGGCCACAAAGTGGGGAATGTTCGGCGCGCTGCTTGGAGCTCTGATCGGCATTTTCTTCGGGCTCGCCGGATTGTTTGTCGGGCCGGTGATCGGGTCGGTCACCGGTGAACTCATCGCTGGTAAACGAATGATCGACGCCGGCCGGGCCGGCTGGGGCAGTTTGCTGGGGAATCTCGGGGCAATGATGGGCAAACTATTTATCGCGCTCGTAATGATCGCGATTTTCTTTTTGACAGTGCCACCTCCGCTTTGAACCTGCTTTTCGGCGTTTTCTTCTTCACCCTGTTGTGATAAATTGATCGCCGATGGCAGATGATCGCTGGCGAACCGCTTGCGGTTCGCTGGAGGAAAGTCCGAACACCATACGGCGGCATGCCGCGTAAAACACGCGGGCGTCGTAGTTGAAAAACTGCGATGACGGAAAGTGTCACAGAAAAGATACCGCCGGTTCTTTGAGTGCAGGCAAGGGTGAAAAGGCGAGGTAAGAGCTCACCGCTCGCGAAGCAATTCGCGAGGCACGAAAAACCCCATGCGGTGCAAGACAAAACAGAGGAAGGGCAGCCGGCCCGTTTTAATCCTCGGGTATCGTCGCATCACGGTCTCGCCACCGCGGGATCGGGCTCTCGGAGAAATCCGGGAGAGATAAATGATCATCACGGCTAAGAAATTGGCCGGACAGAATTCGGCTTATCGCCATCCAAATATGAAGGGCGCTTTCGGAAACGAAGGCGCCCTTCCCATTTAAGACTTCACGGGCGGCTATTCTTGGGCGACCAATTTCAGGCAACCGATGGCTTGAGCTTCAACTTTTTGTGCAACAGCGGCAGCACCTTTTCCACCAGTGCGTCTGCTGTGATGCCGTGTTTCTTGCGCAGGATCGGAACCGAACCGTGCTCGATGAATTGATCGGGCCAGCCAACGCGCACCACTGGTGTGTTGACCATCTGTGAGTGCAGATGTTCCATCACCGCGCAACCGAAACCATTGTGCAACACGTGATCTTCGATCGTGCACACGACTTCGACACTACGAGCGAAAAATTCGAGCGTGCCGGTGTCGATCGGTTTGATCCACCGTGGATTGATCAGCGCAACAGAAATTCCTTTCTCCTCAAGTTTGCGCGCCGCCTCCTCCGCTACTTCAAACATGTTGCCCAAGCCAAAGATTGCTACATCGCGCCCGTGCTTCACGACTTCGGCCTTGCCGATCTCGAGAAGCTTCGGTTCCGGTTTGATTTTCGCCCCGGTCCCCGATCCGCGCGGATAACGAATTGCGATCGGACCAGAGTTGTAATGCCCCATGGTCCAAAGCATGTCGACGAATTCGTCTTCGTCCTTTGGCTGCATGTGTACCCAATTGGGGACGTGCCGAAGGTAACCGATATCGAACAAGCCGTGATGCGTTGGGCCGTCGTCGCCGCTCAATCCGGCGCGATCCATGCACAATTTCACGTTCAGGTTCTGAATCGCGATATCGTGAATTGCCATGTCGTAAGCGCGTTGGAAAAACGTGGAGTAAATGGCGAGGAACGGCTGCAACCCCTGGGTTGCAAGGC
>JBARMF010000084.1:0-26219 GCA_049802315.1 Candidatus Udaeobacter sp. | reverse complement strand
TATTCCAAAACCGTTGATCCCGCGATTGTTCGCCGCCGGGTTGGCATGGTGTTCCAAAAATCAAATCCGTTTCCGACCATGACGATTGGCGAAAACGTGCTCTGCGGCTTGCGACTGAATGGAGTGCGCAATCAAAAATTTCTCAACGAGTGTTTGGAAAAATCACTGCGCATGGCCGCTCTTTGGGACGAAGTGAAAGATGATTTGCACAAGCCTGGGACAAGTCTTTCAGGTGGCCAACAGCAACGGCTCTGCATCGCGCGCGCCCTCGCCGTCGAGCCGGAAGTAATTTTGATGGACGAACCCTGCTCGGCGCTCGATCCGATCGCGACGGCGAAGATTGAGGAATTGATGTCCGAGCTGAAATCCAAATACACAATTGTGACTGTCACGCACAACATGCAGCAGGCCGGCCGCGTCTCCGATTTTACTGCGTTCTTTTATCTTGGAAAGCTTATCGAGTTTGGACCGACTACAGAGATTTTCACCAATCCTAACGAGAAACAAACGGAAGATTACATCACTGGGAGATTTGGATGATTCTTCCACGCGGCCGCCGGGCGCCCGGCGATTAATGAAAGCAAAAAGTGAGCACCACAATGGTTACATCAAAACATATTCTTGGGACATTCGATGAAGCACTGTCGGCATTGCGCAATAACGTGCTCATGATGGCTGGTTTGACTGAACGCAGCCTGGAACGGGCAATGAAGGGTTTGTTCAATCGCGATGACAATCTGTGCGTCACTGCCATTGCGGATGACGAAGAGATCGACCAACTCGAGATGCAGGTCGATAAGGATGGGGTCGCGATTTTGTTGCGCTTTCAACCGGTGGCGTCTGACCTGCGGCGTGTCGTTTCCGCCATGAAATTTTCTTCCAACCTTGAGAGACTCGGCGATCAGGCGACAAACATCGCGCGTAGGGCGCGGAAATTAAATCAACACCCGCCGCTGAGTGAAGTTGATCTGATCGCGCCAATGCGCGAAAAAGCCATGGCCATGTTCAAGGATAGCGTGGACGCTTATGTGCGCGAAGACGTCGAGCTTGCCCGCGCGATTGTTCCACGCGATCACTCATTGGACGAACTGAATCGCGTTGTTAGTGGCAAATTAATCCAGCGAATGGCCCAGGACCGAGACCAACTGCGCGGGTATTTGAACTTGATGTTCGTTGCCCGAGCGCTTGAGCGCGTCGGCGATCACGCAACAAACATCGCCGAGGACGCAGTCTATGCCGCTGCAGCGGAGGACATCAGGCATCCGTCTTTAACCGCTTCGGCTTGAGACGAAGCGTTGCGCATGCGTGGCTGATCGGCAATCGTTAAAACATGCCGCAAGCCCAGGCCACTCCTCGCACTGAAGAGAAAAGCGATGCGCCCGCTGTTCCGCAGGTTGTCCAAACTCTCCACGACCGTTTTGGCGATCCCAAGAATTTCATCAACCGGGAGCTGAGCTGGCTCGCGTTCAATCAACGCGTCCTCGAAGAAGCGCAGGACCCCACGCAACCCCTTATAGAGCGGGTTAAATTCCTCACGATTTTCAGCTCAAATCTGGATGAGTTTTTTGAGATTCGCGTAGCAGGAATCAAACAACAGATTGAAAGCGAGACGAGCGATATTGGTCCTGACGGGTTAAGCCCCACGGAATTGTTCGACCGTATTCAGAAGAGGGTGCGCGAGCTTGTGGGGACGCAGTATGCGCTTTGGAAAAATGAGTTGGTGCCCGAGTTGGGGAAGAACGGGATCTATGTGCGCGAGATCGCGGATTTGTCGGCGAAACGCACTGCCTGGGCAAATCGCTATTTTCAACAGGAAGTTTTCCCAATGCTGACGCCGCTGGCCGTGGATGCCAGTCATCCATTCCCGCATCTGTTGAACCGCAGCCACAATTTGCTTGTACGAGCGAAGACACGTCGTCGTGGCGAGCCGCTTCACGCAATTGTTCAAGTGCCGCGTGTTGTGCCGCGGCTTATTCTCTTGCCTCGAGGCGGCGGTGCGAACGAGCCGTGGGAATACATTTATCTGGCGTCGCTAATCAAACAGCACATCGGCGAATTGTTTCCCGGCTTGATCCTGGACGGCGTGCACGCGTTTCGCGTGACCCGCAATAGCGATCTCTACATCGACGATGAGGAAGCGGAGAATCTTTTACGAACGATCGAGCACGAACTGCGACGGACCAGCCGCGGCAACGCCGTGCGGCTGGAAGTGGAAGCTGATTGCCCGAAAGATTTCCTCCAGCTGCTTCTCGAGTTTTTCAGTTTATCTGAGGCGGACGCTTACAAGCTCGATGGCCCATTGACGATGACGCATCTTGCTCCGCTGGTTGCCAACGACGCGTTTGCTAAATTGAAAGACCGTCCGTTTCAACCGGCTCGCGATCCGGCGTTGCCGCCACACGCGGATTTCTTCGAAGTGTTACGACGACAGGACGTGTTGCTGCATCATCCTTACGACAGCTTCGATGAAGTCGTCGAGTTGGTCGAGACGGCGGCAAAAGACCCGCAGGTGCTTGCCATTAAAATGACGCTGTACCGGACAAGCGGAGATTCGCCCATTGTGGAGGCGCTCATCGACGCGGCTAACGCAGGAAAACAGGTTACCGCGATTGTCGAGCTACGCGCGCGTTTTGATGAGGCGAGCAACATTCAGTGGGCGCGACGCCTGGAAGAAGCCGGCGCGCACGTGATCTATGGCGTGGTGGGTCTCAAGACACATTGCAAGGTGATGCTCATCGTTCGGCGCGACGCCGACGAGCTCCGCCGTTACGTCCATCTCGGCACGGGAAATTATCACTCGAAGACGGCGCGCATTTACACCGACTTCAGTTTGCTCACCAGCGAACCGCAGCTGAGCGAAGAAGTGGCGACCGTTTTCAATACGCTTACCGGGCTCGCTGGTTATCCCGGATTGAAAAAATTGCTTGTGTCGCCATTCGACATGCACAGCCGATTCATGAAACTAATCGAGCGGGAGCGCGATAACGCGCTGGCAGGCAAGCCTGCCCGGATCGTTGCGAAGATGAATTCGATCGTCGATCAGGAGATCATTGAAAAACTTTACGAAGCGTCCTGCGCAGATGTGACCATTGATCTGGTCGTGCGCGGGATCTGTTGTTTGCGTCCGAAAGTTCCAGATCTCAGCGAAAACATCCGCGTCATCAGCATTGTTGGCCGGTTTCTCGAGCACAGCCGGATCTTTTATTTCGAAAATGCCGGTCAACCGCGGGTTCTTCTTTCCAGCGCGGATTGGATGCCGCGCAATTTTTACCGGCGAATCGAGCTGGCTTTTCCGATCGAGACGCCGGCGTTGCGCGATCAAATCATCAACGACGTTATTCCCGCCTTTCTAAACGATCGTGTCAAGGCGCGGGAGTTGCAGCCGGACGGCACATACCGACGTTTAACACCCGAAGGCGAAGAACCGCGCCGGCAGGCGCAGTGGCAATTTCGCGAAGTATCACGCGAACGCATTAAAAAGATTGGCAGTTCGACGAAAAAAACGCGTGCGGACCGACTGGTGCCGATTGCGGTTGTGAAGGAAAGCGGCGGGATGGGAGCGACGAAATCGGAGACGCCGTGAAGAAAAAGATCCTCGTCATTGATGTCGGCGGCTCGAACGTGAAGCTGATGATTTCGCGCGCGCAACGGCGAAAATTCAAGTCCGGTCCGGAAATGACGCCGCGCGAACTGGTGGCTCAACTCAAATCACTGTTGCAGGATTGGACGTTCAACGCGATCTCGATGGGGTTCCCGGCGCCGGTCCGCAATGGCTGTATCATGACCGAGCCGAAGCATCTTGGAGCGGGGTGGACACGATTTAATTTTGAGAAGTCGTTAGGCAAACCGGTCCGCATCATCAATGACGCCGCGATGCAGGCGCTCGGCAGTTATCGCGGCCGGCGGATGTTGTTTCTTGGATTGGGTACTGGACTGGGATCGACCCTGATCTGGGAAAACAACGTGCTCCCACTTGAGCTCGGTGATCTGCCTTACGGCAACGACCACATCATCGAGGATTACCTCGGCAAGTCCGGACTGAAAGAGCTCGGGGAAAAACAATGGGAAGCCGAAGTCCTTCGCGCCGTCTTGTTGTTGAAGAAATCGCTGATTGCCGATTACGTCGTTCTCGGTGGCGGAAGCGCCAAGAAATTGGATCAACTGCCGGAAGGGGTGAAATTGGGACACAATCGAAACGCTTTTCTGGGCGGCGTTCGCCTCTGGCAAACCGACCCGGGCACGCGCAGGACGAAGTGGCAAATCCTGTGAGAACTTAAATCTGTCATGTCGAGCGAAGTCGAGACATCCCGCGGAACTACCTGTAAGTTGTGCTGCAGGATTTCTCGACTTTGTTCGGAATGACCGTCTAGAATATGCAACTTTATTTTCTCAGACACGGCGAAGCTGATTGGCCGGGCTGGACGAGGCCGGATGATGAACGGCCGCTCACCGATTTCGGTAAAAAAGAGGTGCAGCAGGTGGCGAAGTTTCTCGATCGGCTGAAGGTGAAGCCGGATTTAATTGTGAGCAGTCCGCTACCGCGAGCGTTACAGACGGCAGAGGTCGCAGCGGAACAGCTAAAGACAAAGTTGCGCCAGGACGAAGCGCTTGAGCCTGGATTTGGGATTAGCGGGTTGAGCGCTGTGCTCAAGCGGCATAGCTCAAAAGTTTTGATGCTGGTCGGTCACGAGCCGGATTTTTCGAGTGTGATCTCCGCGTTGACCGGTGGTTTCATTAAGATGTCCAAAGCCGGTGTGGCGCTGGTCGACATCGATCCCGAGACTGAGAAAGGAAGACTTCTCTGGCTCTTCCCGCCAAAATTCGCGCGCAAAGCGAAATAGGTTTTTCGCGATTAATCGCTGCAAATCCCGCGTGGACTGGCGGGCTACGATTTTGGTGAACCGGCCGGAGCTGCGCTTTCGGCTGGAGAAACAGCCGGCGAAGCCTGTGCCGGCGTGCTTGCGGGCGACGATCCTGGCGATGATTGCGTTTTCGCAGGCGCAGGTGAGGTTTGCGCGGGCTGGTTTTTCATCAGTTCGCGACGGAAGGCGCTGCTAGCTACGCTGTGGTGCGAATAGAGGACCGACAGTGCGAACGTAAGCGCGAAAAATATTCCGGCCAGCCACGTGGTGAACTTCACCAGCACATTCGTGGTTTGCGCGCCGAAGATGTTCTCCGTGACGCCGGCGCCAAACGCTGCACCGAGACCTTCGCTCTTTGGTCGCTGCATCAGGATGACAAGAATCATCAGGCCAGCGACTAGCACGAAGAGCACCAGGCAAAAGTTGATCAGCAGGTTCATCGGGAGGCGAAATATGACTGGTAAATGACGAATGTCGAATGACGAGTGACGAACGAAGCCCGAATGAGGAAATCCGAAAAGACCTGGTTACCGAAGCGTGTTCCTTAGTCATTCGTGCTTCGTCATTCCTTCGGCATTCGTCATTTGAGCTTCGTCATTTTGATTTGGTTCCAGACGTCATCCATCTCGGCCAACTCCACTTCGCCCAATTTCCTTCCGCGCGTTTTAAGTTCGTCCTCTAATCGATTGAAACGCATAACGAACTTATCCGTCGCAGATTGGAGCGCGGTTTCTGCATCGATCTTGCACTTCCGCGCAAGGTTTACGACCGCGAACAAAAGATCGCCAATCTCGTCTTCGATCCTTTCGTCCTGTCGTGACCGGATCGCCTCTTGGGTTTCACCAAGCTCTTCTTCCACCTTAGCGATTACATCGGGCAGTTCTGTCCAATCGAAATTCACCCGGGCGGCTTTGGATTGCGCCTTTTGCGCGCGCACCAGCGCGGGCAAGGCCTTTGGCAAACTGGCGAGGAAATGCGAGTCAGCGTCTTTCTCTTCTCGCTTGATCGCTTCCCATTGTTTAAGCACTGCGCCGGCGTCGCGTGCTTCGCTCGTGCCGAACACATGCGGATGCCGCCGGATAAGTTTGTCCGACACCTGCTCAATCACTTGCTCGATGTCGAACCGGCCGGTTTCGCGCGCGATTTGGGCATGCATCACCACCAGCAACAAAAGATCGCCCAGCTCCTCGCGAAAATGCGCGTCGTCCTGAGAGCGGCCGGCCTCAGCCGCTTCGTATACCTCCTCTACGAGTGCCGGCAATAACGACTGATTAGTTTGCTCGCGATCCCATGGGCAACCGTCAGGAGCGCGAAGTTTCGCGACGATGTCGCAGAGCTTCGCGAAGTCCTCGCTGATTTGTGATCGATCATCAGGCATAACGAAACCCGTTCGAACGTGCAGTTCTTCACTGAGCACGGATCTAGCGCGAATTCTGTGCCGACTTACAACGATCGCACTTTGTTCTTTGCGCGATACCGTGCGTTTAGAACACCACGTTCCGCGACAAAGCGATGAGACGGCCGATTTTTAGGATACTGAGACTGATTGATGGCCATCTATCAGTGGCCCATGGTGCCTTGTGTGGCTTCGCGGACTTGCTGCGCACGAATCTGCTTCAGTTTTTGGTATTGCTCAGGTGAAAGAATCGCCTTCATCTGCGGATCGGTCTGCTGATGAAGAGCCCTGACTCCTTCCATTTTCTGCATAGTTGAAAGCGAATTGTCGTTCTTGATGTGTTGCAGTTTTGGTACTTCGGATGCAAGAATGGGCAGGATTTTCTCCTTTTGTTGGGGTGTGAGGCTAAGCTGTTGTGCTATAGCTTGAGCTTTTGACATCACTTGCCCTTTTTGAGCGAACGAAGCAGGTGCCAGCAACGCAAAGATTGCGACGAATGAAGCCGAGATAACGAGGTGGGTGTGTTTCTTCATATTTCTCCTTTGATTTGGCGCGCATGGTGGTGAGGGCAGTTCATTAAGTCAAGCCCAATTGCGGCAGACGGATCGCTTCGAGTCGAAAATCCCGGGACTTTCCGCGCATAGCCAGCGGCCGATTTCACAGAATGGAGATCGCGCTGCGGGCATCAATCCGCTTACCAATAGCGATAGTATCCTGGACGCCCACTGACGCCGACAACCCAACCCCGGTGCCGATAATAGTGCCCGCGATACTGATACTGGTAGTAATGGCCTTGGTTGCGATATCGGTAGTAATGGCCTCCGTAGTAATATGGATAATACCGTCCATGGTAGCGATAAGCCGAGGCTGGCGCCGGAATGAAACAGGCAATACCGATCACCACAGCAAATAATAGCGGAAGAAGATTTTTCATAAGTTTCCTGACTATTAAACGCGGTGACTGTCTTGTCGTCGCGAAATAATTTTTGCGGCTCTATTGAGATCGCTAGGACGAGAACGGCGGGTTCTTCTTACGTGAGCGTGACTCACAACGCCAATTCCCTGAATTTCCAGCCTGCAATTTACGCTACAACAGGTCCCAGTTCAGATCGCGCGAATTGCGCTTCCTTTCCCATAAACGGATTCCACCGAGGAAGGCGTTTTCATTTTGACCGCGCACGATTCCCTTCGGCAATCGATCGAACCGGTGCACCAAGCCGCCGCCAAGGACTACATAATCGGCGATGAACGCGCGCTTTAATTGGCCGACAGCATAAAGGACTTCACGTTTCCATTTTCTCTTGCCCAATTCCGCCAGACCGGGGACACCGAGATGGTTCTCAATGATTCTTCCGTCCGGGTAGGGAAGGTCGCCCAGCTCGAGTGACATAAGATTTCTGTCCCACACCAACGCGGATCCAAGTCCCGTTCCGAGTCCCAGAAACAGCATGCGTCCGTCGCCGAGATAACTGCCGAGAGCCTGCATGGCCGCGTCGTTGACGATGCGCACTGGTATACCCAACGCCCGGGCAAAATTAAAATGGACCCAATCTTTGCCGAGGTGCTTCGGGTTTCGAAGAATTCGTCCCTGGCGTACAGGCGCCGGAAAACCAATCGATACAACGTCGAATTTCCAGGCTTTTGCGGTCTCCTTAAATTTGGCGAGAAACTGTTTTGGAGTCATTCGCGGACCGGATGCAAATTCGCGTTCCACGCGTTCGGACATGAGCAGTTTCACGAAGCTGCCGCCGATATCGACGACGAGAATTCTTCTCCTCATGGGCCCGCGTTCGCGCGAGGAACGCGAGCTTATCGTCCGCGCCCGAACAATCGCCCCATGCCGGCCTTCGGTTCGGGCTTCGCAGTTGTGCTGCTGGGCCAGCACTCTACGATTTCTAGCGCAACGAATCGAAACAACAATTGGCGGGCAGATTTCAAATCGAGCCGCAGATTTTTTGCAATCTGTTGCACGGACCGAGCTCCATTGAACTGCGAGCCGAATTGGGCTTCGTCCGAAGTCAGTTTCAGCTTCTGGACGCGATCGAAGCCTTCTCTCGTGTAAGACGGAATCGACGCCGGATCGAAACCTCCTGGTTGCTCCGGATTCTGGACGAGACGCAAAGTTTCCAGTGACCAGTCATCCACATCTGGGTCACCGGTCACATCGCCAAAACCGCCTAATAGATCGCCGTTCTTTTCAAACATGATCCACACTTTTGGCGCCGACCAGAGTTGCGAAAAGAGCAGTTGCCCCTGGTGGCGAATCAAATCGAACGCCGGCTGCCGCTCGATCGATTCGTTGCGTGCAAGCGTTAGTAGAAAAGGAGTTCCGTTTTCTTTCTGCTGATCGCGGGCGTTGGTAACGAGCTCTGGATCAACGTTTGCGACGATGGATGGAGTTTCCGCGGAGTAAAGTTCGAGGTCCCGGGTTGTGGCGAAAAGAATCTCCCCGTCACGGGCGAGAACGTCGATCGGTTCCTGGTCCCAGCAGGCTCGTAGCAACCCGGTCAGGTTCTCTTTCCCGATGGCTCGTATCGCAAGGTTCAAAGGAAACAGATTTGTGCGGCCGCAAAAATAAACATCAGCCGTGCCGGCTTCCTTCCGCTGCCCGACTTCCGTGGCTGCAGCGTTTGAGACTGGCTGGGCCCAATCCGACTCGGGCGCGGACGCACGCCACCAGTCGTCGGACTGGAAGGCCTCCGAACTCGTGCCGGATTCGGACGCTGCCTCGTCCTCGGCCGGGGCGGTCGACCGGTCGACTTGGTCGCGCTCTTCGCTATTCGAACGTTCCATTTGGGACTTTATTTAGCTCGGGATTTGCGGGCTGCTGTCACCGCAACTGTTCTGTCGCTGTAAGCAAACCCCTTATCAAGGCTTTATCAAGAGGCCAATGTTCGCAACGAAGAACTCTCACGCCCTTCTGAGAATTGCCGCGCGAGGTCGCGTCTGTTGATTTTGCCACGTTCGTTCGTTGGAATCATGTCGACGATAAAGATTCGCTTTGGCACCTGCCATCCGCTTAATGCAGTGCGGCAAAATCGTAAAAGATCGCTTTCGCTTACGTCCGGTGATGCCAGCACGCATGCCGCCACTTCTTCATTTCGTAATCCTGCACCTGTGGGACAGCCAAACACGACCGCCTGCCGCACTCCCGTAAAACGCAGAAGATACGCTTCTACTTCCGCCGGATTCACTTTCTTTCCGGCGACGTTGATTACGTCCGAAATCCGACCCACGATCTTCAACCCGTAATCGTGCCGCTCGAGCAGATCATCCGGCAGGAAAACACCGTTGCCGAGCTTGTGATCGTTGCGGTCGGGAAAATAGCCGTCGCTCACTGCTTTGCTGCGAACACGAATCTGGCTGGCGGACTCCGTTGGATCGACAAGCTCAACTTCGACACCTTGCATCGGGAGGCCTGCAAGACCGTCCTCAAACGTTATGCCGTGGCGGTCGTAGCAAATTCCGCCGCATTCTGACGCGCCGTAGAAGGAATGAATCGGTTGGTTGAATTTCTCGAAGAACTTTTTCGCGACTGCGCTGGAGAGCGGCGCGCCAGCAGAAATGCACAGCCTAAGGTTTGGTAATGCCGGCACATCGCAAATGTGGCAAAAGGCCTGGTAAAAAGCCGGCGTCCCCGGAAAGACCGTCGCGCCAGTGCGCGCCAGATCCGCAAGGACTGCTCGCGGCGTTCTGTCGCGGCTCACGACCATCGCGACACCGCGCGCGATCAATGGTGTAAGCAAATTGCTAAATCCATACGAATGCGAGACCGGAATTACGCCAAAATTCAGATCGTCACCTGAAATGTCCATCGTGTCGCAAATCTGATTGCAATCAGCCAGCAATTGATGGCTGCGGACTCGAATTGCACGCGGTACTGCCGTTGTGCCCGAGGTGAGTTTCAAAAGCGAAGGTACCTTCTCGCCCCAATCCGCTATAGTGTCGGCTGTCCGCAGCCAAGTGATTTGCGGAGAATCTTCGCCGGGGATCGCGAATACTAGAGCCGTCGCTCTGCAAATCTCCAACGCTGCATCGCGCTGTTGCTCGCCGAGAGACTGATCCAGCGGGAGAACAACCAGTTGCTTGCGTAGACACGCGATGAATATCGCCGGCCAATCTTCGTGATTGCCAAGTTGCACAGCCACGACAGCCCCCTGGGGGAGCTTGTCCACTTTGGCTTCGAAGGCACGTGCGCGCCCTTCAAGGTCTCGAAAGCTTCGCGCGATCCTGCCGGTTGCATCGAAAATCGCAGCATCATCGCCTTTGTGCGAGATCGTCGTCTGCCATGCGAGTAGCAATGGGTCGCTGTGTTTCATCGCTTGCAAAAACCGAAGGTCGCGAATACATTCCGCGCTCCATTAAGAAGATGAAAGAAGGCATTCATCCAGAATATTACGAGACTGATATGGTGTGCGCATGCGGCACGGTGTATCACACTCGCTCCACGAGTCGTGATATTAAGATCGGCATTTGTGCCGCTTGTCATCCCTTTTTCACCGGTGAACAAAAGTTTGTCGATACCGCGGGCAGGGTCGAGAAATTTGCCCGCCGTTACGGCAGCACCAAAGCTGCCCGCGTCGAGAAGAAAGCTTAGCTTGTTGTAGAGGCGTTTGCCTGCGGCGAATGCCCTGGCCTGCGGCTGACACAGCCGCCGCTACACCTTCATGGACTTAAATTCCCTTATCCAACTCAAACGCGAACGCTTCGAACAGCTCGAGCGTGAGATTTCCGATCCGCGCCTCTTCGATAATCGTAAACGCGCTGAGGAGATAATGCGCGAACACGCGGGCCTGAAGGACCTGCTGGAGAAATGGCGCGCGCTCGAAACTGCGCGCAAGCAATTAGACGATAATCGCGAGCTGGCGACGTCGCGCGATGTCGAGATCGCGGCGATGGCTGACGACGAAATTCCGGAGCTCGAAAAACGCGTCTCCGATCTTGAGCGCGATGTTCAGATCGCGTTGGTGCCGGCGGATCAAACGGAAGAACGCGACGCGATCGTGGAAGTCCGCGCCGGCACGGGAGGTAACGAAGCCGGTATTTTCGCCGCCGATCTTTACCGGATGTATCATCGCTACGCAGAAGCGGCGGGGCTGAAGACTGAGGACCTCGAATCCAGTCCGTCGGAACTTGGTGGTGTCAAGGAAGCGATCTTTCGAGTTTCGGGCGAATCCGTCTTTCGGAAACTTCGTTACGAGAGCGGTGTGCACCGCGTGCAACGTGTGCCTGCCACGGAGGCTCAGGGCCGCATTCATACGTCCACAGCAACCGTGGCGGTGTTGCCGGAAGCGGAAGATATCGACGTTGAATTAAAACCGGACGATTTGCGAATCGAAGTCTCGCGGGCCGGCGGGCCGGGCGGGCAAGGCGTGAACACAACCGACTCAGCCGTCCAGGTGATGCATATCCCGACTGGCATGATTGTTCGCTGCCAGGATGGTCGCAGCCAGCTTAAAAATAAGGAGCGCGCGTTATCAATTTTGCGGGCCCGGTTGCTGGAGCACAAGCAGCGCGCGGAAGCGGAGAAATACAGCGCGCAACGCCGGGGACAGATCGGTACCGGTGGACGCGAAGAAAAAATTCGCACCTATAATTTTCCGCAGAACCGCGTGACCGATCACCGAATCGGTCTCACGCTTTATAATTTGGATCGGGTAATGGATGGCGATCTCGGTGAGCTGATTCAGTCACTGCAAACCGCCGATGTCGCTGAGCGATTGAAGCAATCAGCGGCCGCCGCGTGACCGGCTCAGCATTTCGCTGAAGGGCGCTTGACGTAACCGCGCCCCTTTGCTGTACTCCGCGTCTGAACGCAGTCGCGTTAACTATGGCTGCATTTGAACGGCAAGAGCAGGAAAACGGAATAAAGCGGTTTGATCCGCGGATTCTCGATCGCAGCGTTATTGCGATTCCGCTGCTTGAGGAAATCAACAAAGACGACAATGAGGTTCATGCCGTCATCATCGATGTGAACATTGATTACGCTGAAGGTCGCGACGCGGGCCGAACATGGATCAAAAACGCCATAGCGAAAATCGTACCGGCCGACGAGAACCAAGGTGTAAGCGAGAACAAGACGGCCCTAAGCAATCAATACATCTTCGCGCGTCTCAGCGGAAAAGTTATTCGCGAACTCGTCCGTCTGGACGCCGAACGCTCCGCCTCCCAAGTCAAAAAAACCAAGAAACCGGCGCAGTCGAAGAAACGCGAAAAAACGTCGGGGCAGTCAGCTACAGCAGCACTATACGGGTCTCGTGCCATCTATCGTATCTGGCCCGATTTCAAGATTTCACCATGCATTATCAAGTCGCTGGCTACGGTGAAAGCAGATGCGGCGCAAACTTCATTCTGCGCGCACGGCATCGATATCACGTGGGCTATCATGGATTCGGGCATCGACGCAAATCATCCGCATTTTGCCTTGCATAAGAACGTCGATCCCGCTTCTCCACTCCACGCGGATTTTACCGATACGGCCAATGATCCGCAGGGCGGTAAGGCTGCGTTGATCGACGGTTTTGGACACGGCACACACGTGGCGGGAATTGTAGCAGGAGAACAAGTGGCCGATGACACGAAAAGGCAGCAAAAAATGCGCGCCGTCACCCGTTCGGTTAGAGGCTACGAAGAGGGAAATTCGCCTGCAGTAGAGACTCATGAGGTTATGCTCAGTTCCATTCGTGGCATGGCGCCTCGTTGCCGTCTCGTTAGTCTGAAGGTGCTCGACGACGAGGGTAACGGCGAAGTCAGCAATTTGATTGCGGCAATCGCGCACATCCAGGAGAAGAACGGCCACGGTCGTTTGAATGTGATCCACGGAGTTAATATCAGTCTCGGATATGATTTCGATCCGGAATGGTTTGCGTGTGGACAAAGTCCGCTATGCGTTGAGATCAATCGCCTGGTACGATCAGGCGTAGTGGTCGTAGTGGCCGCAGGAAACACCGGCTATGGCGCGCTTGCAGCGCAACAGCGGACAACGAATGCCGGGATGCCAGTCACAATCAACGATCCAGGCAACGCGGAACTAGCCATCACCGTCGGGTCCACGCATCGCGACATGCCACATGTGTATGGGATTTCCTATTTCTCCTCAAAAGGCCCGACTGGCGATGGACGAATGAAGCCCGACATCGTGGCTCCGGGTGAGAAAATTCTCTCCGCCGCCACAGGAAAATTGTTAATGGATCGAGCGGAAGGAAAACAATGCGAATACGTCGAGGACAGCGGGACAAGCATGGCTGCCCCGCACGTCAGCGGTGTTATTGCGGCATTCCTGTCCGTCCGCCGGGAGTTCATCGGCGAACCGGAACGGGTAAAGGAGATTTTTCTGGGGGCAGCTACCGATTTGAAACGGGAGCGCTCTTTTCAAGGCGCGGGGTTGATTGATCTTATGCGCGCCATTCAGTCTGTATAAAAACATGATGCCAGAAGCTTATGAATGATATCGCAGGTATTCCCTACGCGGCCGCTCACTTCGATAAAGACGGTGCGGCTCTAGACAAACAAAAAATCACGCTGCCCGACGGCACGACGGACGTTATCGTCGTGGCGCACGGGTGGAATAACACCGAAGAACAGGCAGAGCAGCTTTACATCCCGTTGTTCACCAACTTTGCGGCAGTCGCGTCGGATCAGCTTCAGGGGAAAAAGATGGCAATTGTGGGAGTCATCTGGCCGTCGAAGAAATTTACCGATGTCGTTGACGCCGCTGTTGCGGAACAAGGCCCCGGCGGTGGCGCGGGATTCGGAGGGAGTTCCACCGCGGCGGACGAAACTATCAAGGCCAAGCTCGACGTCATTGCCACAATGTTCGACAAGAAAGCGGCGAAAAAGATCACCGCTGCGAAGAACCAGATCGGCAAGCTGGAGAGTGATCTCGATGCACGGCGAAAATTTGTCGACGAGCTGCGGAGCTTACTCGATGACAGCGCCGCGAACGAGGAAGATAACTCCGCGCTCTTCTTCAAGCTCGATGGATCGGTGATACTCGAGAAGTTAAAGATGCCGACCCCGCTGGTTGCTTCGGGCGGAGGAGGTGGAGGCGGCGCTGCCTCGCTTGGCGCTCATCGGACAACTACGTCGGCGGGCGGCGCAGCTGGACTGGGCGATATTTTTTCCGGAATCAAATCCGGCGCGATTCGGTTCCTGAATTATTTGGCTTACTACGAAATGAAAAAGCGCGCCGGAGCAGTCGGCCAGGTAGGTGTGGCGCCACTGCTTGATCGACTGGCCGACCACGCGCAGCGGATCCATCTGGTGGGCCACAGCTTTGGCTGTCGCCTCGTGACGGCGGCCGCGGCGACATCTACGACAGATAAATTACAAAGCATGTCGCTTTTGCAGGCGGCTTTCTCGCACAACGGATTCTCGAAATCGATGAACGGATTCTTTCGCAACGTAGTGGATAACCACCGCATCAAAGGTCCGATCGTTCTCACTTATACGCCGAACGATCGTGCCGTTGGGATCGCATATCCCGTTGCTTCGCGATTGTCCGGTACGGTTGCATCAGCTTTTGGCGACGCGAACGATAAGTTTGGCGGCCTCGGCCGAAACGGTGCACAGAAAATGGAACCGGGCGAAGTGGTGGCGGGTGTTGACCGGCTGCTCGCGGTGGGAGGCGCCTACAGCTGGCAATCCGGTCGTTTTCACAACCTGGAAGGCAGCAAATACATCGTAGATCCAAGCGGCCGCGATGCACACGGCTTCGTCACGGGCAAAGAAGTTGCCTGGGCCATTAGCCGCGCAATGGCGTAGCTGGCTCCGCGCCAGCAGCTCCTAAGTGGGTAAATTGCGACATGACTGTGCTCGAGGTCTTGCAATCAACAACGGGCTATTTCCAGAAGCGCAACATCGACAGTCCACGTTTAAACGCGGAGCATCTTTTGGCTTACGTGCTGGGTCGAAAACGGATGGAGTTGTATTTGGACTTCGAACGCCGGCTGCTGGAAGCAGAGCTTGCGCCGTTGCGCGAATTGGTGAAGCGCCGCAGCTTAGGCGAACCACTTCAGCATCTGCTCGGCACTGTCGAGTTTTGCGGGCGCAGTTTTCGCTGCGACAAACGCGCACTCGTGCCGCGACCGGAAACCGAGCAGCTTGTTGAATTGCTGATTTCACATCTCAAATCTGAAATTTCATACTCGCGTGTGGTCGATGTTGGAACTGGCAGCGGCGTCATCGCACTCACTCTGGGTGCGGAATTTCCAAAAGCCGAGATCGTCGGGGCCGATATTTCCGAAGATGCTCTCATGCTCGCCCGCGAAAATGCCGAGCGACTCGGCCTGGTCGATCGTGTGCGGTTCCTGCGAAGCAACTTGCTTGAAAATGTGCAACCAGACTTCGATGTGATTGTCGCGAATCTTCCGTACGTTTCGACCGAAGACCGGCAGAATCTTTCTCGCGAAGTATTACACGATCCCGAAGTGGCGCTCTTCGCAGGCGCGCTCGGGGACGAGTTGGTGCGGCAATTAATTGCGCAGGCGCCGTCGTGGCTTCGGCCGGGAGGAATGCTGGCGATGGAGATCGGGATCGGCCAAAGCGAAGCGCTTGTGGCAGCGCTGTCGGAGAAAAATTATCGCGACATTTCGACGGACAAAGATTACTCGGGTGTGATACGTTTCCTGTTCGCGAGATATGGATAAAATTCTTGTTCATGGCGGCCGCCGGCTTTCGGGTTCGATTAAGGTCAGCGGTTCAAAAAACTCCTCGCTACCGATCCTCGCGGCGACATTGCTGACCCGGGAGCCGTGTGTCGTTCACGGCGTCCCCGACCTGAGCGACACGAATTACATGCTCCAAATTCTCGCTCATCTTGGTGCACAGGTGGAACGCGCGAGCGGTACGGTGACTGTGACTGCCGGGAAGATCCAGTCCGTCGCGCCCTACGACGTCGTGCGAAAAATGCGCGCCTCCGTTTGTGTTTTGGGACCATTGCTGGGTAGGTGCAAGGAAGCCAGCGTCGCGTTGCCCGGCGGCTGTGTCATTGGCGATCGGCCGATTGACCTGCATCTGAAAGGCTTTGAAGCTCTCGGCTCAGCGGTGCGCGTAGAGGGTGGTGATATCAAGGTTTTTGCGCCTAAACTGCGCGCGGCACAAATCGACATGAAAGGGAAATTCGGTCCGACTGTGCTCGGTACGGACAACGTGATGATGGCGGCTGCGTTAGCCGATGGCATGACTGTCATTGAAGGTGCAGCCTGCGAACCTGAGGTCGTGGACCTGGCAAATTTCCTCAATAAAATGGGCGCAAAGATCGAAGGCGCCGGGACGGAGCGAATCATCATTGAAGGCGTGCCTGAGTTGCACGGCGCGGAACACCGCGTTATTCCGGACCGAATTGAAGCCGGCACGTTTCTGGTAGCAGGTGCAATCGCCGGAGATGGAGTGACGGTGAAACGCGTTGAGCCGGAGCACGTGCGTGCAGTCACTGATTCGCTCGCAAAGTGCGGTTACGCTGTGGATGTCGCAGGCGATGCCATTTCCGTCCTGCCCAACGGCCAAGCCAGTGCATTGGAAATCGTTACGGAACCCTATCCGGGTTTCCCCACCGACATGCAGGCGCAAATGTGCGCGTTACTTTCGACGAACAGAGGAACGAGTTCAGTTACTGAAAACGTTTTTCCGCAGCGTTATATGCACGTGGCAGAGCTAAAACGCATGGGAGCGAAGGTCCAGTTGGAGGGCGCCACCGCGATGATTGAAGGAGTAGATAGCCTTCTCGGTGCACCTGTGATGGCAAGTGATCTGCGCGCATCTGCCGCGCTAGTGTTAGCTGGACTAAAAGCAGATGGCGTGACGGAAGTCAGCCGCGTGTATCATATCGACCGCGGCTACGAACATCTTGACGAAAAGCTCCAGGAACTCGGCGCGCACATCGAACGGGTGAAATCAGAGTAGCGCGTATCTTTTTCTGCCTCTTCTGCTGGCGAGCAGTCTGTCCTTGAGCGAAAGGTTGCATATGGATCCACAACCGCCGCCGACTCTATCCACTTCCTCTAATGTTCGAACGTGGTGTGTCTTGTGCCACGCAAGTGCATTGCTTGGATTGTTCTTTCACTTTCTGGGTCACATTCTCGGCCCGCTTACCGTCTGGCTGATAAAGCGCGGCGACTCGCCTGAAATCGACGCGCACGGAAAGGAGTCGTTGAATTTCCAGATCTCGATGCTGATTTACGACGCGATTGCGGCGATTCTCTGCATCTTCCTGATCGGAATTCCGATCTTGATAGCGCTCTGGGTGCTGAACACTGTGCTGGTCATCATCGCATCGGTGAAGGCCAGCGAAGGAAAGTTTTATCAGTATCCGTTTACGATCCGGTTGATCAAATAGCTCAGCGCCGTCATCCCGAGCGAAGTCGAGGGACCCGGAGAAATTACTCTCAGGCAGCGCCGCGGGATTCTTCGACTCCGCTTCGCTTCGCTCAGAATGGCCACTTACCTAAGACTGCCGGGCTTGCGCCAATCGTTGCAGCGTCTTTAGATTTATCACATCCTCCGCGAGGTCCTTCCCTTTCGGCGTTTCGAGCACTTTCGGGATTTTGCGGAAACGTGGGCTTCGCATTATGAACCGAAAGGCGTCCAGACCGATCCGGCCTTTGCCGATATGCTCGTGTCGATCTACTCGCGAACCGCGGTGTGTCTTCGAATCGTTTACGTGAATGGCAACGAGGCGATCGCGACCGATGACGCGATCGAACTCGTGAAATGTTTTTCTCACTCCTGAATCGCTGTCGATCGCGTAACCGGCGGCGAACACGTGCGCAGTGTCAAGGCACACACGTAATCGCTCCGGCTCGCGCACGTTTGCGATGATGTGCGCGAGATGTTCGAATCGATGACCAATGCACGAACCCTGACCGGCCGTGATCTCGAGCGCGATTTTCGTTTTCACTTTTGGAATCTTCCGAAACACCTCGTCGATTGAATCAGCGATTTTTTTCAAACCTGCTTCTTCACCCGCGCCGAGGTGCGCACCCGGATGCAACACCAAAAACGGAAACTCAAGTTGATCTGCTCGGACCAGTTCTTCGGCGAGCGCTCGAATGGAATTGGCGTGAAACTGCGGATTAGTCGCAGCGAGGTTGATCAGGTAATTGGCGTGCCCGAACACCGACAACAATTCACCGCGTTGAACGTGATTGAGAAAAGCGCGGATTTCCTCGCGGGTTAGCGGTCTGGCGAACCACTGCATATTGTTTTTCACAAACACCTGCATCGCGGTGCAGCCGATCGATCTCGCGCGCTCGATGGCCATGCTTGCCCCGCCACGGATGGACATGTGCGCGCCGAGGAGAGGTTGAAACGGCGGGTCGGCGAATCGGCGATTCGGGGGGGACGCCGCGTCGCCGGTTCGCCGTTTCCCCGTTTCTTTTTTTGTCACTGCTCTTTTTAAAACCGCTTCGGGTGCCAATCGGGTTTCTTGA
This sequence comes from Candidatus Udaeobacter sp., assembly GCA_049802315.1. Lineage (GTDB taxonomy): Bacteria > Verrucomicrobiota > Verrucomicrobiia > Chthoniobacterales > UBA10450 > Udaeobacter. The sequence continues at coordinate 7,533 of JBARMF010000084.1, read as the reverse complement.
GGCTCCCTTCGCCGGCGTATTCGAAAAGTTTATACATCGGCAGGAGCACTATGCCTGGCCCTTTCATATCCAGCCGCAGATTGAAGTCGAGTTTGTCGTCGAGAAAATGAATGTCGCCGTTGCCGAGCATACTGAAGAGAGAGCCACCGGCCTCGAAATCTTCGGTGTGAATAACGCCGTTTCCTACAGTGAATTCGGCGTCTGCTTTGTGGGCGATGCTGTATCCGCTGCCGGGCACGATGTGATTTAAAATTCCAGACAGCGGCCCAAAAATCGGTATGGCAAAAACGTCTCCGTTGCTTACCTCAACTTTCCCTTTGCCTCGCATTGTTCGCCAGTCACTGCCCATGCCGTTAAACTCATATGTGGCCCGTAACAGCCCCTGCGCAGTCTTGTAGTTGAAGTACAAGTCAGTCAGGCGCGGGAAATTGATCTCGCTTACGGCTACCGTGGCGCGGTAATGCGGATCATTTCGTGCCAGCGAGATGTCAGCATTCCCGCGCAGCGTGCCGGCAAGGAGATCCGCGCGAACATCGCTGATTTGCAAGCGATCGTTCGTGAAGAGCAATCGCGCCGAGATACGGTCGAACGGCAGTGTTTTGCCAAGAAAAACATATTCCATTCCGTTTGAGCCATCGACCTTGATCTCCAACCGTGTGTTCTTGCCGCCGCGGAACTGGTAAACACCGTTGGCGACGACATTTGGCGGACGCCGGAATTTGTAAGGCGAAATAGTTTTCGAGGTCTTCGGATCGATCCAGAAAATTACGTCTGCCGGATACAACGAACTGCGGATATTCGAGATTCGCACCTCGTGTTTTTTGAAATCGTACGTGAAACTGCCGGAACCGGTGCCTTCATCGCGCGTGACCTGAATATCGTCGTAAGTGACTGCGCCATCGCCGAAATGAATGCGGGCATTGGCGCCATTCATCCAGATTCCGCGAAACCGGGTGCGCCCCAGATTAACTGTGCCGTCGCCCTGCCAATTTTCCGGATTCCGTTCTGTGCCGCGAATTGCCATCCGAATTGCAGGCGAACGTTGCCACTGCCATTCGCGGAGAAACCCGCTGGCCTCGGCCGGAACGACCGGGCGCACTGCCTCGGGCGATATGGTGCTCTCAAGGTTTAGCCGAAAATCGTGAGGTGCATCGAAGAGATCCGCTCTGAGTTGGCCGGTCTGATGGCGCACGCGCAGCTCGCGAACGAAAGTGCGCTCGCCGTCCCATGAAAAATCCGCGCTGAGCTCGGAAAAGGGCACCTTCTTATACGTGAACTGTCCAAAAGCAGCATGTCCGATGATGTCGGGGTGGAATTGCTCACCGCCCAGGTTTATCGAGCCGGTGATTTCGAGCAGAGGCGGCGAATGAAATTCTACGTCTGCCATCGGTTCACCAACGCCGAAAGCGTCGAGGAACCCTTTCAAATTCAGAGTGCTATGAATCTGGAATTTGGCGGTGTTGCTTTCTCGATTCCAATCGCCGCGACCGGCAAAGGCGCCTTTCCCGTCGCTCCATTCACAATGGGCGACATCCAATCGCTGGTTGTTCCATTCTGCCGCCGCGGACAGATAATCAATTTCGTAGCTGCCTCGTTGCAGTCGGTCGCCGCGCAGCGTCGCCTCGACCCTGGCGTTTTCGAGATCTGCCATGTCTCCGCTGAACTTCAATTGCAAAGAAGGAGGTCCTGCGGGGAAAGTGAACTTTTGCAGTTCAGCCACCACACGCTGGGCAAGCGACAATCGTTTTTGCCATTCCTCCGGTGTGATTGATGCCGATGGCTGGTAATCGGCTCGCTTGATTAATTGGCCTCTCGCTGACAGTCGAATCCCACAAAAAGTTCCTTCCGCCTGACTGACATAAATCTGTTCCGGTGGAAAATAAATGTGAGCGCGGAGGTTAGTCAGTTGCGCACGACTGGCCTTTCCTTCAGCAGTCTTAATAGGAAATGTGATCTGTGCGTCGCGCACATCCAGCGCGTTAAGAAACGGTTCATGATGGATCAGAGCGGCGTAATTAATATCGAGAGAGACTTCGCTGATCAGGGCCAGGATGTTTTCGCGGTTTCTGTAATCGAAAATCCTTACATTTTTCGCCACCAGACCACGGAACGGGTCCAGGGTTAGCCGTCCGATCTGAGCTTCGACGCCGCGTTTGTGTAGCTCTTCCACGACGCGGGTTCGCCATTCACGGCCAAATCCCCGTCGCGCCAGGTAATAACCGCCACCGAGAATTGCAACGATGGCGGCGAAAATTGTCAGACGAATTGCAATTGCAACAACACGACGCGTCCGGCGCAATCGGGGCGTTTGCGCGGGATGATGAACCTTTGTTGGTTCCAGAACGGCGGGCATGCGTGATCTTTGAAGCGTTAAAGCGTTGAAACGTTCCAGCCGCTAATGCTTATCTGTGTCATGTTGAGCGAAGCGAAATATCTCAGATTTTGGTATCGCGCTGTAAAGGAAGATTCAGAGATTCTTCGCTTCGCTCAGAATGACAATTCAGTGAACAGTTCAGCTGCTTCAACGTGATTTCAACCTCTGACCTGCCCGCCCTCAACGCCACGTTTAATCTCGTGAGCACCATTTTCATTTCTGCGGGTTGGTACTTCATCCGGCGCGGCGCGTGGCGCCGTCACATGGTATGCATGATCACAGCCGTTCTCTCGTCTGTCTTTTTTCTGGTTGGCTACATCACTTATCATGCGCGTATTGGCGAGAAATCTTCGGGATATACGGGCTGGATTGCGGGGGTCTACTTTCCGATTCTGGCCTCGCACGTTCTGCTCGCGTTTGTGACGCTACCGTTGGTCATTTTGACGCTTGTTCCAGTTTTTCGTCGCAGATGGGACCGGCACAAGCGGATCGCGCGTTGGACGATCCCGATCTGGCTCTACGTGTCTATCACCGGAGTTCTCGTTTACTTAATGCTGTACCAATGGTTTCCTCCACCTCCGCATTAAGGGCTGTAGCGTCCGCAGCCCTCAGCGGCCTACCGGCAAATCCCGCCGATGTCAAAATCTTGCGCTCAACGGCGATTTGATGTTTGATCAGGACGATGTGCTGCAGCGCGTGAAGGAGATTTTATGGTGACCATCGCCACATTTAATGAGGCCGCTAAAGCGCGCCAGCTCAAACGGCGTTTTCAGGATTCAGGGATCAAGGCAGACGTTCATAATGAGGCGCCGATGCAGCAATTCGGCTTCATGTCTAAGCCGCAAGCGAATGCCAAGGTCATGGTGGAGGATAATGATTTCGAAAAGGCGCAAAGTCTGATGATCGAATGGGAATCGACTGATCCAGACATCTCCGCCGCGCTGATTCGCTGCCCACAATGTAACTCTTCAAATATCGAGTACCCGCAGATGACGCGGAAATTTTTGACGCCCGCTCTGGTCGGCGTGCTTTGCGCGCTGAAAATTATACCGAAAGAATTTTACTGTCAGGATTGCCACTTTACCTGGACAAACCGGGAAGAGCCTACCATTGGACGCCTTTGGCATCGGTTCTTTCCTGGAAGCGAAGCCGAACAGGGCTAAAGCGCAGAGCCGTTAAGCGTTGAAGCGTTAAAGCGGGACCATGGCGCGGTGATTTGACGCTTCAACGATTCAACGGTTCAACGCTTTAACTTCATCCAAGTCATGAAATGGCTTTTCGTCCTACTTCTGGCACTGGCGATCTTCGGCGGAGCCGCCTGGTTCGGTTACAACACATTCGTCAAAGACGAGATCGAAGTGAAAAAGGAGCAGCGCGGGGAAGTCACTCCACCGCCCGTGGTGGACGTCAGCCTGCCAGAATTTGAGGCGGCGGTTAAACTTCGTCAGGATGGAAAACTCCCCGAAGCGCGTGATGCGCTTGTCGCTGTCATCCAAAAATATCCCGCCGGGAAGCACCTCGATGAAGCCCGGGATATCCTTGGGGAAGTGAACACCACAATTTTGCTGTCGCGTCGTCCATCTCCGGAAAAGACCGAATACATTGTGAAACCCGGGGACGTGCTGGCGAAGATTGCGCGCAAGCTGAAGACGACACCGGAGATGATCATGCGCATGAATAATATGAGCGGCACCATGCTGCGGATTGGCGACAAGGTGCTGATCTCACATCCCGATTTTTCCATGGTAATCCAGCGCAAAGCGAAACTGATTGTGCTGTTGAACCACGGAGCGTTTTTCAAGCAATATCACGTGCGCGAGGCAAAGCTGCCGCAGAAACAGCCGGCCAAAATCATGGCGAAAGTTGCTGAAACGATGGCTTGGAAAGGTGGCAAACGCGTTGGGCTAGGCAGCAAGGAGTACCTGGCCAGCACAAAATGGATCAGGCTTGCCGGTGCACCAGCTTATACGCTGTACGCCGTGCCGGATGCAACGCATCCCAATCTCGACCAACCGCCCCCGCCGACCGGTCTCGGTCTCGGCGCCGTTGATCTCGAAGAGCTAAGCACGCTCGTAAACAAAAGCACCTCTGTGACGATTGTTGACTAAGCTGGTTGAAGCGTCGAACCGTTTTCCTTATTCAGAGATTCTACGCTTCGCTCAGAATCACAAAGAACGGATCCCACTTTAACGCTTCAACGCTTTAACACCCATGGAATGGCAACCGCTCGATTTTGAAAAGCCGATCTTTGAATTGGAACGACGGCTGCAGGATTTAAAGAGTCATTCCACAAAGCACGATGTCGATCTCGGTTCGGCGGTGAAAGAACTTGAGGCAAAGCTTCGGGAAATGCGCCGTCATGTTTACAACAATTTGACGGCATGGCAGCGGGTCCAAATCGCCCGGCACACTCAAAGGCCGTTCGCGCTCGATTACATTCAACGCTGTTTTACGAACTGGGTTGAATTGCACGGCGACCGCCGCTTTGCCGATGATCGCGCAATGCCATGCGGAATGGCGATGCTCGGCAGCCAGCGTTGCATCGTTATCACTCACCAAAAGGGGCGCAATACCAAGGAGAACGTGATGCGCAATTTCGGGTGCGCTCATCCGGAGGGTTATCGGAAAGCCTTGCGCTTGATGCGTCTCGGCGAAAAATTTGGGATGCCAGTGATTTCTCTCATCGATACGCCAGGCGCTTTTCCAGGTGTCGGATCGGAGGAGCGGCACATTTCCGAGGCGATTGCTGTGAACCTTCGTGAGATGATGAAGCTGCGCGTCCCTGTCATTGCCACAGTGATTGGTGAGGGCGGCTCTGGAGGCGCGCTCGGCATCGGGGTCGCGGATCACGTTTTGATTTTCGAGAACGCTTACTACTCAGTCATTAGTCCGGAAGCTTGCTCCGCCATTTTGTGGAGAGACCGGCGACACGCTGCTGAAGCCGCTGAGGCGCTCAAATTGACGGCACAGAATCTTTTGAAACTCGAGGTGGTTGACGAAATCATTCCCGAACCGGAAGGCGGCGCGCACCGCGATTATGCTTCAGCTGCGGCGAATCTTGGAGAAGCGCTGCGACGGAGCTTGGACCGAGTTTCTCAGATTCCGGTCGCGGAATTGTTAGAGCAACGATATCAAAAATTTCGACGTCTGGGTGTGTTTTCGGAAGGAAAAACCGTCACCGCCCCGGCTCTCCTTTGATGTGATGTTGGGGACTTGGGGCAAATCGGTAGGGGTTTGGTGGCTCGGTGCTTTTACCGCTGTCGCGTTCGCGCGCGCCGACGTCGCTGCGTCGGAGTTTCGTTTTGATCGCGACACGTTCGCTTTCGCTAACCAAACGGTATTCGAATATCATCAGGGACACGCTTCTTTACGAAAATCGTCAGCGACGAAGAAAGACGCATATAATCGTCACTGTTTTGTGATGTCCCGTACGGTCGCCCAATTCAAGAAATTTGCTCGGTTCGAGCCGCGAAGTACTCCCTTGGATGACACGGCGCTGGCAGCTCGCGTTCGCGCTATAACACGCCAGGCGACTTGGGCGGAGCCGTTGCCGGAAAATCAACGAATTGTCTTTCCCGGATACAAGGACCTCAAGGAAATGAGCAAGGCCCGTCGCGAACTCGTGCAATTAAGCATCGGACATGGCTGGCCGAGTTACTTTCGAATTAGCAATGCCCGGATGATGTTTCAAGACGGTACCGGCTACCAGGAAAAGACTCACGCTCGGTTGAACGCGGCATTGGCGCGCGGCGAGTTGTTCGTCGCATTTCTTACCACTTATCCCCGGTTCACGATCAATCACTCCGTTTTGGTTTATAAGCTGAAATCTTCATCGCCGAATCCCGGCGATCGCTATCTGGTGTACGATCCAAATCATTCAGAGTCTCCGCGCGAGCTTACCTGGTCTGCACACGACCGTGCTTTCTCCTATCAAAAAGACTGGGATTTTGTAGGCGGCGTTGTTCGCGTTTATCAGGTTTACGGCAAACCGCTGCAGTAAAAGCGATTCTTTAACGAGAGCTCCATGCCAGAGATTCCATCTCCGCCGAGACCAACTCCGCCCCCTCCTGTACCCCCACCCGAACCGTTGCCGCCGAATCCGTCGACGACGCCGCCATAAGTCCCGAGCGTCATCCTGAGCGCAGCGGAGCGAAGTCGAAGGATCCCGTTTAATTATCTCTTAGTGCCGCTGCGGGATTCCTCGACTTCGCTCGGAATGATAGCGACAAAGAAATCATTTCCGCGCAGGAAACAAAAAGCTTAACGCTGGTTCGACCCTCGCTGCCCAGGCTGCTTCGCTGTGATCGCTGTGGTCGGCTTCCATGTACAGGAGGTCCTTGCCCGGTTTCCAACCTTTCTCGACTAGTCGCTTGCATAGTTCGCGAGTTTGTTCCCAGCCCGGCTCGGCTGTGCCCGTATCGGCCCAAATTTTTAGCGGCGGCTTTCGTTTTATGGAATCGACGAGCCGGTAAATAGCGAAATCATCCCACCAGATGGAGGGCGACATCACCATGAGCCGGCGGAATGCGTTCGGGTTTAAAATTCCAATCGCGAGTGTCACAAGTCCGCCCAGAGAAGATCCGCCGAGGCCGGTGAATTCCGGCTCAGGCTTGGTCCGATATTTTCGGTCGATGTACGGTTTGAGTTCTTCCATGAGAAAATTTGCGTAGAGACGCGCCAGACCGCGGCTCCGTTTTTTCCGTTTTCCCTTTGCTTCGATTACCCCTGGCGTGGGCGTATACTCATGGACCCGGTCTTCGCCGATGTTTGCGACTGCGACGACAATGACCGGCTCGATAATTCTGGTGCGGATGAGGCGTTCGGAGGTCTCGTCGACGCCCCATTCCACGCCGCCAAACGAAGTTGCAGCGTCGAAAACGTTCTGTCCGTCGTGCAAATACAAAACGGGATAACGTGTTCGTGAAAATCGGCGGTAGCCCGGCGGCAGATACACCCAGATATCGCGCCGGTTCCCGAGAATTCCGGACCGAAACGCGCGGTGCAATTTAATGTTTCCCGTCAGCGTATGTTTGCCCATCGAATCGAAACGCTTCGTTGAAAAAGAAACCGAGCGCAAGCGTCTTGGTTCGCTGCCGGACGAATCAGTGTCCCGGACTTGCCATTTTCTGGAGGCGCAACCAAGATGGTCGCGCTACTTC
>JBARMF010000083.1:0-4901 GCA_049802315.1 Candidatus Udaeobacter sp. | reverse complement strand
CCACGCGTGCGGCGGTCGAGGAAGGCATCGTCCCAGGCGGCGGTGTGGCATTCCTGCGTGCGCAGAAAGTGCTCGATAACGTGAAGGACCTCGAAGGCGACGAGAAGATCGGCGTGCAGATTGTGCGCCGCGCCATTGAAGAGCCCACGCGTCAGCTCGCCGATAACGCCGGCAAGGAAGGCGCGCTCGTCGTCGAGGAAATCAAGAAGCGCAAAGGCAACGAAGGTTACGACGTCGCCAATGACGAATACACCGACCTCGTGAAGGCGGGTATCGTCGATCCAACCAAGGTCACGCGCAGCGCGTTGCAAAACGCCGCGTCCATCGCGGGCCTGTTGCTCACCACCGAAGCATTGGTCACCGAGATTCCTGAAAAGGAAAAATCTCCTCCAATGCCACCGGGCGGCATGGGCGGCATGGATTACTAAGCCGACAGCCGAAACAACAATCTAACTCGCGAAGAATTTCGGAGTTAACAAACAGCCGAGCTCGCAAGGGCTCGGCTGTTTTGCTTTTCAGGTAGGGCTGGCGTTATTCGTCTATTAACGCCAGGATCGACTATCAGATGCCAGAATTATCGCGCTTCTACGGAATCATAATCCGAATGTTCTCCGAACCAACAGAGCGGCATCATGTACCGCACTTTCATGCCTATTATCAGGAGCATGTCGCTATCTTTAGCGCGGAGCCGGTCGAATTGATTGCCGGTTCGCTGCCTCAGCGGCAACAGAGGCTGGTTGAAGCATGGGCTGAGCTTCACAACCAAGAATTGATTTCTGACTGGCAATTGTTGTGAAGCGGAAAAAAACCTGCACCAATCCAGCCTTTGAGCTAAAATGTTCGAGATGCGGCATCCAATATATCGCGTCGAATCTTTCGAGCAGGTCGGTCCGCATACTTTGCGAATTACCTTCAATGACGGCCTCTCGCGCGCCGTGAACTTTGAGCGAGTGCTATGTGGCGAACTTTATGGACCGCTGCGCGATCCAGATGAATTCGCGCGCGTGAAGATTGACCCTGAAGTGGGAACGCTGGTATGGCCATCAGGTGCTGACTTCGATCCCGCGATTTTGCATGACTGGCCGGAGCACGAGAAGTCGTTTCGCCGTGCCGCGCAGAAATGGGAGACGCCAGCCGAGGTTCGTTAGTTATCTGACTGTGCAGAGCAAGATTCGGTTCCATGATCTGGTCGCGTTGGTGGAACATCCCAGCGACGCATTTCCTCAGACCCAAACCGATCCAACAGCGTCGCGGCCAGATCGGAACGGTCGTCATGCTGCTGGATGATAGCCGGTTTCAAGTTGAATTCTCAGACAGCGACGGTCGCGCCTATGCAATGTTGCCGACAGCCAATTGATGGTGTTGCGAGAGCAACCGGAAGCCATTCCGGCGTAATGCTTCACGTCGATCGCGTGCTGTTTTCTTTTACGAAAAACTCCCTTGTCGCGCCGTAGCCCCACAAAGGCGGATCCAATGCCTCCTGGCGGCATGGGCGGCATGGATTATTGAGATCCTCTGGGTCGAAACCCCGAAGAATTTCGGGGCTGAGCCGAAACAACAATTAACAAGCAGCCGAGCTCGCAAGGGCTCGGCTGTTTTGCTTTTGCCGATTGTTTGGCGGCGCGTTAAGCGGTAATCTGTCCATCGTGCATGCGACCGCTGTAGTGAAAGGAAAAGTCGTGCGGTTTAAACTCTCGCCCGCGCTCGCTCGCGCTCATCGCGCGAATCGTGGCAAGACGATGAGCGAACCGAAGGCGGTGGAGTTCGTGGAGGCAAAACGCAGAGCGCGTGCGCTGCGTCGCGCCAAACCTTACCTTGAGAGTCGTTCTTGATACCTGCATTCTAAAGCTCGCCACTTTTCCTGCCGGGAACAACGCATCGGCGCTTCTATTTGAACTCGCACGGCGTGGCTTAATCGAAGCTTGGGCAAGCCCGGCAATCCTCGAGGAATATGCTGATGTTCTCGGCGACGATCCTGATTTCCTTGCCGAAATCGTCGAGAGCTGTCGGCTGTGTCATCCGATCACCGAACTGCGGATCATCCGGCACGAACCAGACAATCGTTTCCTGGAATGCGCTTTTGCAGCTGCTGCCGATTACCTCATCACAGTCAATACTGCTCGCGGACACTTCGATCAGAGCTTCTATCAAACTGTGCGCGTTGTAACACCCGGCGAATTATTGAACTTGGATTCAATCATCCGACTCGTTTTGCGGATGGCTGAGTCTTGAACGCCGCGTCCATCGGCAACCTGGCTGCTAGTTTACCCGCCGTGGCGGGCGAAAGCTTTCGGAGTTGCTCACCGCCGAAGCATTGGTCACGGAGATTCCTGAAAAGGAAAAAACTCCTCCGATGCCACCGGGCGGCATGGGCGGCATGGATTACTAAGCCAAATAAAATATGAATTACAGCAGCCGCACTCGGAAGGGTGCGGCTGTTTTGCGCATATGTGAATTTGCGAACGAGCTTAGCGCTCAGTAAATGTTTGTGGCGTGAGTCTCAGGGAAATCTTGAATCAAATGTTGGAATAGCTGATGGCGAAACAGTTAAGCGATAGAGCCATTGGCCGCTCCGATATTTCGGAATATCTAAAATCCGAAGATGACTTCGCTTTTGAGCTAGAAATTCTCCGTTCCTGTCAGGTTGGTGGCTTCGAAGCTCGGCATGGCGGGGCATACCAAGATCCTGTTACAAGAAAAGATCGTCAGTTTGATATCCGATTGATGAGTCACAAAGACCGATCGGTCGTCAAACTCGCTATCGAGTGCAAAAATCTAAAGCTTAATTTTCCGCTTGTCGTAAGTCGCATACCGCGGCTGCCCGAGGAGAGCGTCCATGACATTGTAATTTCGTCGCGTTCGTCCCTAGGCAACGCGGTGATGGGAAAAAGGGTGCGAAAGCTTACGGTCGCCGGTCCCGGCGTTGTTTTCCGAACAAATGAATTTGTTGGGAAGTCCACGGCGCAGGTTGGGAGAGCAAAGAGTGGAGAGATTGTAGCTGATGATGCTGAAGTTTACGAAAAATGGTCCCAGGCTCTTGGCTCAGCATTTGATCTAGTCTCGTCTTCGGCGACCGACTATGAAATTGTCAATGACAGCGCTGCGGCAACTGTGGTTTTTCCCGTGCTCGTAATTCCTGACAACACACTATTGGTAGCCGATTACGCATCCGAAGGGGAACAACTTGGTGACCCGAGACAAGTTGATCATTGTGAAGTTTTTTTAGGCAAAACGTTCGACACACAACATTTCCAATACACGGCGTCGCACCTGCTTGTTTTCACGAAGACAAAGTTCGACGGCTATCTCGATCGTCTTGCGGTAAACGATACATACTGGCAAACGATCTTTCCGTCGGAAGCATTGAAACAGTTGCCGCCTAAAACGGCCACCACGGCGTAACGGAGATAGACTACAGTCTCTGGACGCGGCCTTACTGCGACTAGAAGCTTGGCCTCGCCGTGGAAAGTGGAAAGGGTCTGAGCTTACTATCGACACTCTTCGAACCTGATTGCGGAACTTGGAAGAGCAATTCAGCAGTGGTAAGATCGCCACGTGAGCCTTCCTGAAATCAAGACTGCCATCGAACAGCTTTCGTTCGAAGAGCGCGCCGAGTTGGCGGCGTGGTTGCACGGTTGGAACGACGACGAATGGGACGAGCAGATGAAGCGCGACATCGGGAGTGGCAAGCTCGATGACGTCTTGCGCGAAGTCGAAGAGGACATCAGGTCCGGACGCACCCGCGAAATGCCGTGACGTCGAGAACGCATCGGCGTTTCTGGCACGAGTTCAACAGACTACCGGCTCACGTCCAATGTCTCGCGCGAGAAAAGTTTCAACTTTGGCTGCGTGATCCGTTTCACCCTTCAATGCAGTTCAAGCCGCTTGTCGGAAACGTCTGGTCAGTACGAATCGGAGATCACTATCGCGCTGTTGCGCAGAAACACGGCGATCTCGTCGTCTCGTTTTGGACCGGCACGCACGAAGACTACAACAACTTCATCAAACAGTTGCGGTAGCCGCTGAGCTATTCGGGAAGCGTCTCGCCGGAGCCACCGATTGGGGGGGCCCTCTCTCCTTCGCTGCTTTACCTTCTATCTCGGAATCCCTTTGAACTCGGTCGCGTCCCCGCTCTCTCGCTGCTACCCTCGCGGTTTTACCTTCTATGTCGCGCGTCCGCGCGCTCCATTCCTCGATTCCTGACTTCCTGATTAGTTTTTCTTCGTGGTCTTCGTGTCCTCTGTGGTGAAAGATTCTTCAATGCGCCGGATATTTGTCTTCGTCCTTTGTGCGCACGCTGCGCTCGGAACAGCAGCAAAGGATTAACCACAGATAACGCGGATTGCACAGATCCCGGAATTGCCGACGTCGACTTGGAAGAGTACCATTGGTTCATGCCAGTTGTTCTTCCGCTGCAGAAAATGTCGCGCGACGAGAAGTTGCGCGCCATGGAGGCGCTTTGGGCTGATCTCTCTAAAGACGATGATGGTTTCGAATCGCCGGCGTGGCACGCCCAGGCGCTCCGCGAAGCAGAGCGAGCGGTGAAGACCGGCAAGGCGCGCTTTAACGACTGGGACGAAGCAAAAAAGCGAATTCGCCGCAAGGCAGCGAAGCTTGCGTGACGCTTCGAATCCTCAGTCTGGCCGAAGCCGACTTGCTCGATAGCTTTCGCTTTTTATGAGCGGCAAGGCAGCGGCGTTGGTTGGTATTTTCTCGAATCGTTTAACTCTGACATTGAATCCCTTCGACTCTATGCCGGCACGCATCGACGCGTCTTTGGTTATCATCGAATGCTCTCGAAACGATTTCCGTTCACGATCTATTATGACTTGCACAGGGACGAAATCAGAATTTGGCGTGTGTTGGATTGCCGACGCGATCCGCGCTGGCCAGTTAACGAG
>JBARMF010000082.1:0-2842 GCA_049802315.1 Candidatus Udaeobacter sp. | reverse complement strand
CGCCCGCGCTCCCATGAAATCGTGCAAATCCGACTGAATGCGCGAAGCGTTCGAAAACCATCCCTCACCTCAGTCCTCTCCCTTTATGAAAAGGAGAGGTGGACTGGAAGCCCAAGGAGTGACGGCTTCCCAGCCGTCATTTGTCGACGGTTGCCCAAGCCGTCGTTCCTTGGTTTTTACCTCTCCCCGTTTTGGGGAGAGGATGAAGGTGAGGGGACCTCTTTTTCGCTTAGCCAAATTGAGGTTCGACAGGTAATCTAGTTTGAATGGATCGAGTGGTAGGAATTGAAACCGAGTACGGTTGTCTTCTCAGCGAAGACGAACCGCACCTGAATTCCGAACTTTGGCCGGCGAAGGTCAAAAATTACCTGTTCCGCAAAGCCGACGCGGGCACGATCGACCTTCATTATCGTGATTACGAGGAACCGCCGGGCAATGGCGGATTTCTACTGAACGGCGGACGGCTCTATCTCGACATGGGGCACATCGAGTACGCGTCTCCGGAATGTTTGCATCTGCATGATCTTGTAACGTACGAGCTGGCCGGAGACGACCTGTTGCAATCGGCGCTCATTGCTCTCGGCGCGGAAGACCGCGTCTCGTTCATTAAGAACAACGTGGACCATCACACCGGGGCGACGTTCGGTTGCCACGAGAATTATCTGATGCGACGCGAGGCGCAGTTCACACCGCCGATTCTCGGAACGCTGCTGACCTTTTTAGCGACGCGCCAGATTTTTACTGGTGCGGGGCGAGTCGGGCAATCGAACCCATTGGCGTTCGATTTCGAGCCGCCGCAACCGGAGGGCCAGGTCAATTTCCAATTGAGCCAACGCGCCGATCACATCGTCAACGACATTTATCAATGGGTGCAATTCAATCGCGCCATCATCAATGCCCGCGACGAGCCGCTGGCCGATTACCGGAAATATCGGCGGCTGCATTTGCTCATAGGCGACTCGAACATGAGTCCCTATGCTAACGCACTAAAGATTGGGACGACCGCGTGCGTTTTGTCCTTGCTGGAGGAAGGCCGTTTGCCGCGAAATCTTGTTTTGGCTGATGCGGTGCAAAGCACGCGCGATATCTCTCGCGATACCAGCGAGCAATGGATCGTCCGGCTCGAGAACGGCAAGACAATGAGCGCGCTAGACGTGCAATGGGAATTTCATCATCTCGCGCAGAAGCATCTGGGACATAGCAGCGCGGAAACCAACTGGTTATTGGAAAATTGGGGTTACGTTCTCGAAGCAATTCCGCACAACCGCCAGGCGCTGATCGGCGGCGTTGACTGGATCACCAAGAAATGGTTACTGGAAAGTTTTGTCCAAGCCGAAGGACTGAGCTGGGACGATCCATGGCTGCAAAGCATCGACCTGGAATATCACAACATCGATCCGCGCCGCGGATTGTTCTTCAGCATCACACCGGGCAAACGAATCTCAGACTGGAACAACGGTGTTCGCCGTCCCAGCGCGATGCACGTGCCTCCGTCTAACACGCGCGCTTCAGGCCGGGCTCGCGCCGTTAGCTTCTTCCAGAACTGCAATTTCCCCTACGTGATCAACTGGGACTCCATCGCGTGCGACAGCCGCGACTTTCTCGTCATGGGTAATCCCTTCGAGACCTACAACGACGAAGTCGACCATTTCCTGTCAAAGCCGCGCACAATAACCACCACAGAACAATTGTAGTGCTGCAATGCTTTCTTCGATAAGATCGATCATAGTTGGGTTCGCCCCTCGTCATTGACGCTCCGGTTGCGCCAGCTACGTTTTGATCATGTCCACTCAGGAAATTAAACAGGAAGCGATGGCGCTTCCTCTCTCCGAGCGAGTATCGCTTGCCCAAGCGCTCTGGGAAAGCATCCATGCTGGACTAGCCGATACTGATCAGCAAGCCGCAGTTCGCAAAGCCATTCGCCGTGACGAGGAGTTATCTTCCGGCGCAGTTGTAGGTCGCAGCCACGAGCAGGTTATGCAAGCAGCGCGGCGCGCCATCGGATGCGACTGATTTACCACCCCGATGCTGAAGCGGAACTCATCCAAGCGGCGCGTTTTTACAAGAGCGGAGTTTTCACCCTCGGGTCGGAGTTCCTTGACGCTGCCGATCGCGCTATTGCCGTTATCGTCGAAGCTCCGGATCGATGGAGTATTATCGAGGCGGATGTCCGCCGTTATCTCATGCCCCGCTTTCCCTACGCTGTTTACTATCGCGTTTTCTCCGATCACATTCGCATTCTTGCGTTCAAGCATCACAGTCGGCACCCAGACTACTGGCGTTACCGACTGTCGGACTAGACCGCAAACGCCTAACCGGTCGCCGCAGCGGACGGCGGCCCGGCGCACTACTTAGCTTCGCATGACTAAACCATTTAACCCGCAGCTACGCCTCGCTTTCGCCAGCGGTAACTCAGCTCTGTTTTGTTGGGTCTGAGCTAAATGACCAAGCCGATTACGAGGTTACGGAAACGCGCAAAGCAGGGTGATCAGGGACTTCCGAGGGCGACTCTGGCGTTTTATGGTCCCGACAATACCAGGGCGAGCAAAGCTGTTCTCGGCATTTTCCTGCACGACGACGGTGAAGCGATCATTCATCGATATCTCAGCGACGACGCCGATGCTCGCTACAAGATAGATATTCAGGAGAGCATTCTTGCCAGGCTGCGTGAGCATAATGTGCGTTCTCTTATCATGATGGAGGAGATTTTCGGCTGCCCGCATGAGGAGGGTGTCGACTATCCAGAAGGTGAGCCGTGTCCGCAGTGCCCCTTTTGGAAAGGCAGAGATCGGTTTGCCGCGACATGAATGCGCCTAACGAATCGTCGCTAGAGCCAACCGCC
>JBARMF010000081.1:0-2541 GCA_049802315.1 Candidatus Udaeobacter sp. | reverse complement strand
CGTAATCCGTGGTTAGGTTGAAGTATGGCTCAGCACACGCGTTTCGAAAAACTGGTTGCAGACGCAAAGAAAAACGTCACCGAGATTTCGCCGCAGGATGCCGCTGCGAAATTAAACAGCGGTGGCGTGGTCGTAGTCGATGTCCGCGATAAAGACGAATGGGATGAAGGACACATTCCTGGCGCAACTCATATGAGTCGCGGCACGATCGAGCTCGACATCGAAGAGAAAGTGCCCGACCCGAACGCGATGATCATTTGTCATTGCGGCGGCGGCGGCCGGTCCGCGCTTGCCGCCGAGACCCTGCAAAAAATGGGCTATAAAAACGTCCACTCGATGGCCGGCGGCTTGAAAGCCTGGAAAGCGGCCGGTCTGCCAACCGCGAAGTGACAGGCTCGCCGCAATCCCGATGCTATACGTGAATCACGTATAGGAGACCCGGCGTGCGTTTTGTCATTCCGAGCGTAGTCGAGGAATCTCTCGATCTCTGAAATATTAACTGGCAACTCACGCACGGGAAAGGTCGTCATTCTCGGCACGCACGTGCCGGTGGAGCGAATTCTGGGCGGCTTGGCAGGGCATCCATAATCACAGCTTTTCCATTCCTCAACGCTGATCTTGCCTCCCATGATTGCTTCAACCTGCCGCAGGAGCATACGGACTTGCGGTACTGAATATTCTACATTGGCAGGGATCGTCTGCCGGTGCCCAGCGAATATCATGAATTGGTGGCGTGTTCCTGAATACGGACCGTCGAAGCCCAGAGAGCGAAGTCTACGAACAAACTCGCGACGCTTAAGCGGGTGCCAGGCGGCCATGCTTCAGTTTGTTGAGGTCAACGCCGGCAACAACCGGCAGCTTATGGCCCAGCCTCAGCCCAACAAGTATCCAGTCCTCCAAAGTGGAGCGCAATTCGTTTTCGCATTCGCGTAGAGATTTGCCGAAGGCAATTACACCTTTCAGCTTCGGAATTTCGCCGGCAAAAGAGCCGTCTTCCAGTTTATCGTAATGCGCCATTTCAAGAGCGGCTTCGATGTACGCTGTCAGCGGAAACGTCATTTCCAAAAATACATCATTCAATTACGCAAAGGAAGTTGTTCTTCGTTCCGACTGGCCACTTCACTTCTCAGCCTCTGGCTGGAGTGAACTCGTGGATATCGAAGAAAAAGTGCCCGACCCAAACGCGATGATCATTTTTCATTGCGGCGGCGGGGGCCGGTCTGCCAACGACATAGTTTTCGACATCATTTGTGGGGAACGCGGGCGCCTCGCCCGCAGTGTTGCGCGCCTCGCGCAACACACATTTGCATCCGGGCGTTACGTGACGACAAGTTTAGGCCTTATGTCACTGCGTCTTTGGTTCTTTGCTTGCGCGCTGCTCAACGCTGCGCAAATCACCGCTGTGTTCGCCGCCGAACTTAAGGACAATCCGTTAGCAGCCGAGAGCGTCCTGCCATATCAATACCCACCCTTCGACAAAATTAAGGACGAGCATTTCGTCCCCGCGATCGAAGCCGGAATGCGTGAGCAACTGAAGGAAATTCAGCCGATCGCGAACAATTCCGACAAACCGACATTCGATAACACGATCGTCGCCCTAGAACGCACCGGCCGGTTGCTTGATCGCGCCGAGCGCACGTTTTCGAACCTCAATGCCTGCGATACAAATCCGGCGCGGCAGAAGATCGATAAAGAAATGGCGCCGAAGCTTGCCGCGCATCATGACGAGATCTTTTTAAATCCGAAGTTGTTCGCGCGAGTGAAGGCGCTTTATGAGAAGCGCGATGAGCTCGGGCTCGATCCTGATTCGGCTTATTTGCTCGAACGTTATTACAAGGATTTCGTGCGCGCGGGAGCCAAGCTCTCCGATTCCGACAAGGAGAAGCTGAAAGCGATCAATGCCGAGTTGGCCAAGTTGCAGACGGATTTCGAGCAAAATGTTTTGAAGGAGCGAAATGCGTCGTCCGTGCTCGTCGATCAAAAAGAAGAGCTCGCCGGCCTCACGGACGACCAGATGAAGGGCGTGATCAATGCCGCGAAAGCGGAGCACAAGGAAGGAAAGTTCGTCATCCAGCTTCAGAATACCACTGGCCAGCCGTTGCTCGGTTCATTGCAGAATCGACCTCTGCGTGAGCGAATCATGCACGCCTCGCTATCGCGTAACAGCAAAGGCGGCGAGTTCGACACGCGCAATATCGTCCTGCGGATCGCGCAGCTTCGCGCCGAGAAAGCAAAGCTGCTGGGCTATTCAAACTGGGCGGCGTATCAGCTCGAAGACCAAACGGCGCACGATGTGCCCACTGTGAACAAACTTCTGGCCGATCTTGCGCCGCCTGCTGTCGGCAATGCAAAACGCGAAGCAGCCGACATGCAAAAAATTGTCGATGAAGAGAAGGGCGGATTCAAAATTGCGGCGTCCGATTGGGATTTTTACTCGGAGAAGGTGCGCAAAGCGAAATATGCGTTCGACGAGTCGGAAGTGCGTCCGTATTACGAACTGAACCACGTCATCGTTGACGGCGTCTTTTACGCTGCTCAAAA
>JBARMF010000080.1:0-3751 GCA_049802315.1 Candidatus Udaeobacter sp. | reverse complement strand
GCGTCTTGGTGTTGGACTCCTTTATTGTGCGCCCAACCCTGGTTTGGCTGAACGTTGTGATTGTTGCCGTGAACATTTTCTCCTCCATGTGCGTTCCCCTGGTTTTCGCCCGCGTGGTTGTTTCCGTGCTTCTCACCGTTCATTCCTGCTCCCTGCGCATGTTGTTCACCGGTAACGTTTTCAGCTTTTCCCGCTCCGGCTGCGCCTGCGCCTCCAACGTTCTCTCCGCCTTTGCCCTGCCCATGCGTTTGATTAAATGATTTAATGGCCTCGTTGTTCACCTGGCCGTTCTTCGCCGCGTGAAGATTGGGGTCCTTCTTCGCTACCTCCTGTCGCTCGAGCTGTTGGGAAGTCGGCGGCATTTTTTTGGCGTTTGCCGTGGCAGCTTTTTGTTCCGCAGTGGGCTGCGCTTTCACTCCATTTGGACCGTTAAAGCTGGTACGGTTGGCGTTCACATTCTTTTTGAAGGAATTATTGACGTAGGTGTTGTGAATGACGGTCTTGTTCACGTTCGTCACAGCGGTGTTGTACTGGAAGCGGTTTCCATTCCATCGTCCGCCCCAGTAGCCATTTCCGGTGTAGCCGTAACCGTAGTTAATGCCGCCGTAAAAGCCGACATGCGGTCCCCAGTAACCTTGGTTAAAGACATACGCACCGTTGTTCCAGCCCCACCATGCAGGGGTCCAAAGCAAACCGACGGTCGGCGGAGCAACCCACACGCCCGGCACCCAATAGTAATCGTTATCATACCCCCAGTATCCCGGAGTCCAGATGTAGCCCTCGGCCGGAGCCGGAGGTTGCTCTATTACGGGCAGAGGCGGAGGAGCGAGGTTAACCGATATGTCCACCTGCGCGAACGACGACGCGAAAGGTAGTGCGAGGAATGCAGCGAGAATTAAGGAACGTAATTTCATGGATATGTTTAATATGCGGTGAGATTGAGATAATCAATCGCGTTCTGATTGAAACATGCCCAGCACAAGCGGGACGTGATCAGTTGAAGCGTTATGAACAAGAATCGAAAGTTCGCGAACGCGTGGACGCATTCGCCAGTTCACCGCGGTGACCGCTCCCTGTATTGGAATGCCGGCTGACATAGCCGCCTCTATGGAAGGTAGTTGCGCGGCCGCTCCTTTGGCTCTGCTCGGGACAGGCTGCAACACGCGCCGCCTTCGCCGAGGCTACGGCGAGCCAGGGAGCCGCGTGTGCTCCGCGATCACTTAATTCGGTCGAAGGTTTTCTGAAGAACTTCGAGATCGCTGGAGTTGCCAATCTTTTCGCGTGTCTGCTCAATCCATTTTTTCTCCAGTGAATTCTTGGTCGGACGATCGGTTTCGTAGAACACGCCAAACACGCCGGGGAACGGAAGCGACGCGAGTTTGTATGCGGCGAGTTCGTCGGTGACGTCGTGCCGTAGCTCGTCCTCGGGCGTATTGTCCCATTTTCTCTCCTGGATCAGTTCGAAGCTGCCGCCCTTCTTCGGGTTGGCGGGATCGAACACGTCCGGGAAAAATTCGACGCATTCGCTCAAGCATTCGATGACGCTGAAGCCTTGGTGATCCATGGCGCGCTCGATCATTTGAATCATGTGAGGTACCTGCGCGGCATGCGTGCGCGCGATGAATGTTGCGCCGCCAGCGATTAATTTTTTCATCGGATTGACCGGCTGATCGATTGCGCCAGTGGGGTCCGTCTTCGACTTGAATCCGATCGGCGAGGTCGGTGAGGTCTGTTTCTTCGTCAGCCCATAGACGAAGTTGTCCATGATGAAATAAGTCATGTTGATGTTCTTGCGTGCGCCATGATCGAGATGGTTGCCGCCGATGGAGAAGCCGTCGCCGTCGCCGCCGAACAGGAAGACATGCAGGTCGGGCCGGGCAAGGCTGATGCCGGACGCGAGTGGGACGGCGC
Source organism: Candidatus Udaeobacter sp. (assembly GCA_049802315.1). Taxonomy (GTDB): domain Bacteria; phylum Verrucomicrobiota; class Verrucomicrobiia; order Chthoniobacterales; family UBA10450; genus Udaeobacter. The sequence goes on along the minus strand of JBARMF010000080.1, from coordinate 1,840 downwards.
GGCCGTGAATGTAATGCGCGCCGTGGCCGTTGACGAAATACGGAAAACGCGATGAACAACCGATCCCGGCGAGGGTGACGATCTTTTCGTGTTCGAGATTGCGTTTCTCGAGGACTTTGTAAAACGAGGCGAGCACGGCGAAATCGCCGCAACCGGGACACCACGTCGGGTGGTCAGCGGTGATCGCCTTCTTTGTTAGTTTTTCACGCGGTGGTTCTGCGACCGCCGTGGCCGTTTCGCCGTTTGGTTTTGATTCGTTCATAAAAATTAATCAGGAAGCCAGGAACCCAGGAAGTCCGGAACCGGATTGGCAGTTGGCTTTTCTTGGATTCATGGTTTCCAGATTCAAATCTTTCTTGTTCCCTCTTCCTTTTTCATCCCACGCCCTGCGGCACGACTTCCTTCAAGTGTTTCACATTTTCTGGGGCAGTACCATGATGTTCCACCTCGGCGCCTTCGCGCGGGATGTATCGCGCAAGGAAGGACTTGCCCTTGAATACGCCGTCCAAAATTTCTCTCACCCGAAAAGTGAGGCCATCGGTCTTGGTGAAACTCGTGATTTTCGGTTCGCAATAGCGAGCGCGCAAAATCGTGGCGAGCTGACCGAATCCGTAAACGCCCTGATCATTCATCTCGACAGTAACGATACGCTTGAACTTCTGGAAAATTTTCTCGAGGCCGTTCGGCAATGGATGAAGATGGCGCAAATGTATCGCGCCGACTTTTTCTCCCTGGTGCCGCGCCAGTGTGACGGCGTCGTGGATCGGTCCGTAGGTTGATCCCCAGCCGACCATCAATGTGCCTTCGTGATCGCCGTGAATTTCGGGAACCGGAATTTCTTCAGCGAGCTTGCGCAATTTGTTGCGACGCTTCGCCGTCATCGCCATGTGCAGCTTCGGACTACCGGTTGGGTGACCCATTTCATCGTGTTCGAGTCCGGCGAGCAGCGGGTACTTTCCATCAAGAATGCGCGTGCCTGGTGCCACGTGCTGCGTGATTTGATCGATGGGATACGGCTTATGCGTCTGCCGTGGCGTAAGGTCCGGCTTGGGATCGATCATCAACTTCGGAAGATCAGGCTCGTCGAACGCCTCGATTCGCGTCGCGAGCGATGTGTCGCTCAAGATGAAAACCGGCGTGCTGTATTTTCGCGCGATTCGTGCGGCTTCAATCGCAATATAGAAACAATCTTCCACGCTTGCCGCCGCGAGCACGACTCGTGGGCTGTCGCCGTGACTGCCGAAGATCGCCTGATGCAGATCGCTTTGCTCGACGTTGGTAGGCAAACCTGTGCTTGGGCCGCCGCGCTGGATGTTGCAGATGACCAGTGGGATCTCGGCCATCGACGCCCAACCGATCGCTTCCGCCTTAAGCGAAATGCCCGGGCCAGCGCTGCCCGTCACCGCAAGATATCCGGAGTATGAGCAACCCAGCGCGATCGAAACCGCAGCCAGCTCGTCCTCGGCCTGCACGAAAATGCCGCCGTACTTTGGCAGCTCGCGCCGCAGAGTTTCCATTATGGACGACCAGGGCGTAATCGGGTAGCCGGCGCCGAAGCGCACGCCACCCGCGATCAGGCCGTAGGCGATCGCCTGATTACCGTCCATGGTGAGCTGAGCTCGACCACTAGCCCTCGGGATGTGCTCGAATCGATAATGCTTGGTTAAAACATTCCCGACCGGGTACGCGTAGCCGGCTTGGAACGCCATCAAAGCCGTGTTGACGATGCTCTCGTCTTTCCCGGCGAATTTTTCGCCGATGATTCTTTTCAGTTTCTCGACATCGAGATTAAAAATTTTCGAGATCAGACCGAGCACGAAAATGTTTTTGCCCTTGTCCT
>JBARMF010000079.1:0-6482 GCA_049802315.1 Candidatus Udaeobacter sp. | reverse complement strand
CCCGTCGAATGAACAGATAGCGATGGCAGTCGACGAGGTTCGAAACAGTCTCAAAGAGACCGATGCAATTATTTTTGAAGACTACGGCAAAGGCTTCGTGACAACCGAACTAGTGACCCAAATTGTTCGCGAGGCAGCCGCGGCTGGTAAGATAGTGGCAGCCGATCCCAATCCTCAGCACCCCGTGGACTGGCGCGGTGTTACAGTTGTCAAACCAAACCGCGCTGAAGCGTTTCTTGCTGCGGGGATTCCATGGCGTGATGCCGAGGAACCTCCAACAAAAGACAGCGATCTTGAGCGCGCCGGTAACGCGCTCCTTAAGAAATGGGAAACTCAATATGTCCTGATCACGCTCGGCGAACACGGAATGGTGCTTTTCCACCAGGACGAAGCGCCGCACTACATCCGCACAAAGGCTCGTCAGGTTTTTGATGTCTCGGGCGCAGGCGACACCGCGATTGCGCTCTTCACGCTTGGGCTCGTCTGCGGCGCGACTCCGATTGAAGCGGCGGAGATTGCCAACCACGGAAGCGCTGTGGTCGTGAGCAAACTTGGAACGGCGACTGTGACGCGAGATGAACTCATCGCCAGTTTTCGGGAGGAGAGCGAAGGTGGATGACGGGTCGGCGCCGGCCGTCTTTATCGACCGCGACGGCACGATTATGGAAGATACCGATTACTGTTCCGATCCGAACGATGTGCGGATTTTCCCGGGGGTAGTCGAGGCACTGGGGCGTTTGAAATCGCGAGGATTCAAACTAATTATCATCACAAATCAGAGCGGGATCGGCCGTGGACTCTTCACGCTCGATCAATATCGCCTGGTCGAATCCGAGGTCCTACGGCAGCTTGGCGACGATTTGGTTGACGCCACTTACTACTGCCCGGATCCTCCCGGACAAAATTCGAAGTGCCGCAAGCCCGCGCCGGGAATGGTTGTCAAAGCCACACGAGACCATGATATCCAGCTTTCCCGTTCGTTTTTGATCGGCGATAAGGAGTCCGACGTCGAATGCGCACACAATGCGGGCGTACGTGCGATTCGTGTGCGGACCAGAATTCAACGCGATATGACAGGAAGCAACGCCGAGTGGGTTGTCGATAACATGCCCGCAGCAGTCCAGATCATCTTGAACGCAAAATCATGATCCCTAGTTATTCCGAGCAAAAACGAGGCTGCAACGGAGTGGACCAATTCGTTAAGCCAAGCTTTCAATCGTGGAGCTCCACCAGCGGTTATCCGCGGGATCCTTCGACTCCGCTTCGCTTCGCTCAGGATGACGTCCCTTGATAAGGCGATAGGCATTATTCCAGCGCGCTGGGGTTCTACGCGTTTTCCTGGAAAACCATTGCATCCAATTGATGGCAAATCGCTTTTGCGTCGCGTATGGGAAAGGTGCCAGGCAGCTAACACTCTCAACTCGATAATCATCGCCACAGACGATATGCGCATTGCCGACGCGGCTTTTAATTGGGGGGCCGAAGTCGCGCTGACTTCAAGACGCCACTGCAGCGGAACCGATCGAATAGCCGAAGTCGCACGCAAGGCGAAACAGTTCGCGCTCATCGTCAACATTCAGGGCGATGAACCATTGATTGATCCGCGGCTAATCGACAAAATCGTTGAGAAACTTCGCTCGGATCGCGCAACTGAGATTGTCACTGCCGCGCATCGGTTTGAACATCCAGAAGACGCGCTGTCCCCTCACCAGGTCAAAGTGGTTGTAGATCTCGCTGGAAACGCCCTCTATTTTTCACGCGCTCCGATTCCATTCCATGAGAAGGGCCGATTCCTGTCACTTCGCCATCAGGGAATCTATGGTTTTCGGCGGAGCGCTCTCCTGCAATTCGTGAAGTGGAAACCCACTCCGCTGGAGCGCGCTGAGTCGCTCGAGCAATTGCGCGCAATAGAAAATGGTGTAAAGGTTCATGTGCTCATCACTGCGAAGGGATCTCCCGGCATAGACACACCCGCCGACGCAAAAGCGCTGGAGCAAAAGCTTGCTCGCGCGGAATGGAGAAAGTCTCGATGAAATACATTTTTGTCACCGGCGGCGTCGTTAGTTCGTTAGGCAAAGGGCTGACTGCTGCATCACTGGGAACGTTGCTCGAAGCGCGGAAGTTGCGTGTGGTACTCCAAAAATTTGACCCGTATCTCAATGTCGATCCGGGAACGATGAATCCGTCCCAGCACGGGGAAGTCTACGTGCTCAATGATGGCGCGGAGACCGATCTCGATCTTGGCCACTACGAGCGATTCACCAATTGCTTGCTGACGCGGCACAACAATCTCACCAGCGGCCAGGTTTATGAGACCGTGATTTTAAAGGAACGCCGCGGCGATTATCTGGGCAAAACCGTTCAAGTGATTCCACACGTCACTGACGTGATTAAGGATCGCATCCGCAAACTTTCAGACGAGAGCAAATACGACGTGGTGATTACCGAAATCGGGGGCACGACTGGAGACATCGAAGGTCTTCCGTTTATCGAGGCGATTCGCCAATTCATTCTTGAAGTTGGCCCCGAAAATGTGGTGAACATGCATGTCACCCTTGTTCCATACATCAAAGCCGCACACGAATTAAAAACAAAGCCGACCCAACAGAGCGTGGCCAAACTGCGCGAAATCGGATTGCAGCCGCAAGTCTTGATTTGCCGCTCCGAAAAACCGCTTGACCGCGATGTGCGCCGTAAGTTGTCGCTGTTTTGCAACGTTGTAGAAAAGGCAGTGATTGAGGAACGCGATGTTGAGCATACGATTTATGAGGTGCCTTTGACTCTGCATGCCGAGGGACTCGACCAGCTCATATGCGATCTTCTTCATCTCGAAACGCCCAAACCCGATCTGAAAGACTGGCAAAAATTCGTCGATTGCGTCGTTAGTCCGAGCAAACGAGTGAAGATTGCGGTGGTCGGCAAATACATGGATGTGCGCGATGCGTACAAGAGCATCTATGAATCATTGACCCACGCTGCGGCGAGCGAAGACTGCGGAATCGATCTCAAACTTGTCGATGCTGAATCCATCGCGGATGGCGTCGATGACCAATTGAAAGATGTAGCTGGCGTTCTCATTCCCGGTGGATTTGGCGTTCGTGGAGCGGAAGGAAAAATCAACGCCGCGCGTTACGCTCGCGAGCACGGAATTCCCTTTCTTGGTCTCTGCCTGGGTATGCAAGTGGCGACGATTGAATTCGCCAGAAACGTATGTGGAATCAAAGACGCCAACAGCACGGAGTTCGACAAGGACAATCCGGACCCGGTGATCTCGCTGCTGGAAGAGCAGCGCGGCGTACGTAAAAAGGGCGCAAGTATGCGCCTGGGAACCTGGCCAACAAAAATTGTTCCTGGAACGCTCGCAGAAAAAATCTACGGCGACACCGAGGTAACGGAGCGGCACCGGCACCGTTACGAGTTCAACATGAAATATCGCGACCGGATGACTGCTAAAGGTTTCGTTATTTCAGGAACATCACCCGACGGCACACTCGCTGAATTGATCGAGCTAAGCGATCACCCCTACTTTGTTGGTTGCCAGTATCACCCCGAATTTCAAAGCAAACCCAACAAGCCGCATCCTCTCTTCAAGGGATTCATTGCAGCTGCTCTGGCGTATCAAGCGGGTGGCACGAAGCAAATCACCACGATTGAGCAAGCGCCGATCAGCCTGTCAGACCAAGAGCTTGTTCTGCAACGCTGAGTCGTTTGCGGCGACTTTTTGAATTGCGGCGCTGCTGCGTTTTCTAAATTGCCGTGCACACCGCTATCGGTGTGACGCTCGTTCCAATCGATCCATTATCGCCGCACCGAGTCCTCGAGACGGAACTCGTTCCGCAACGATGAGATCGAGACCGAGCGCGTCGAGCTCGCGCAGGTAACGAAATAAATTCGCCGCAGCTTCAAGCAAGTCTCCTCGGTCGCTTAGAGTTCGAACGGCAGCGAACGCTTGGGGGCTTGGAGAAGCGCCACTCCACGCAAGCAAGCCGACGCAGTGATTCTTCTGCGAATGAAATTCTTCGGGATTATGAATCAAACGCAATGGGGTTTTCGGCGCGTAATGCGATGGCAGCTGTCCCGGCGAGGAGATCGTCGGTGTGTCCACGACGCTGCTAACTTCTGCAAATTCCGATAGCTGTTCGTGTGTAATCGAACCGCGTCGCAAGATCGCGATTTTGCTATCCTTAATAGCGACGATTGTCGACTCAATGCCGTGTTCTGTCGGTCCGGCATCGATGATCAGTGGGATTCGTCCGTCGAGTTCATCCAACACGTGCCGCGCGGTTGTGGGACTGATACGGCCGAATTGGTTTGCACTCGGCGCAGCGAGCGGCTCATGCAATTCACCGACGATCTCAGAAAACACAGGATGTGCACTCAGTCGCACCGCAACCGTACCTAATCCTGCAGTTACGATATCAGGAATGATCTGGCGCTTTGGAAGAATTATCGTGAAAGGCCCCGGCCAAAACTTGTCGCTCAACTTGCCGATAAGTTGTCGGTCATCCGCTGGCACATCCACTATTCTGCCCAGCCAATCGCGATTCGGCAGATGAACAATTAGCGGGTCGAAGCGCGGCCGTTTCTTTGCTTCAAAAATCTTCGCGACGGCAATCGGGTTGAGCGCCTGAGCAGCGAGTCCATAAACAGTTTCCGTAGGCAGCGCGACGAGGTCGCCTTTCCGCAGCAGTTCAACCGCCGCAACGCGGTCGGTTGAAATCACCGTTTTCACCTTGGCAATTTTGCAGCCAGGACCGCCTCGGACTGTTTCCTGCGAAACGCTTCTATGTTTTGACGAAGGGTGTCATCAGACGTGGCGAGAATCGCAGTCGCCAAAAGTGCGGCATTTTTTGCGCCCGCCTCTCCTATGGCCAGCGTACCGACGGGAATGCCACCCGGCATTTGCGCAGTGGACAACAGCGAATCGAGCCCCTGGAGCTTCGATTGAATTGGAACACCGAGAACCGGCAGCCACGTATGCGCCGCGATTACTCCGGCTAAATGTGCAGCGCCGCCTGCGCCGGCGATGATCACCCGCAATCCGCGATCCGCTGCGCCTCGCGCGAACTCTGCTGTCGCGTCCGGCGTCCGATGAGCGGACAACACACGTGCTTCGTTCGCCACGCCGAGTTGATCCAGTGTTTCCACGGCATTCCGCATCGTGTCCCAGTCCGATTTGCTTCCCATAATGACGGCAACCAAAGGCTTCGATTCAGGCATGGGCACATTGTAGAGATTTTCCGTGAAAGGCCAACCCTCCTGTCATTCCGAGCGAAGCCGAGGAATCTCTGGCTTTCCTTCACCGACAAGGGATCGCATCCACAGATGTTTCGCTTCGCTGCTAACGACATCGTTTGTAAGTCTCTCAAAATCAATGCGTGTTAAAACAACGGTAGGGACGCCGCGCTGCGGTGTCCGGTCGGCGCAGCGCGCCGACCCTACCATTCGGGCGCGCCAAGCGATTTGTGTCATGCCCGCACCAAAAATCACGTCAATGTGTTGGGAAAACCTCGACACGACGGGAACCAAATGTGGCTCAAGCCAGCTGTTAATGAGATACTCCAGTGTGACTGGCGTCGGTAAATCGATTGTGCTGATCGGGATGATGGGCGCAGGCAAATCGTGCGTTGGACGGTGCCTGCAACGCCGAACAGGTTTGGCTTTGCACGATATCGATGAGGTTGTTGCCTCGAAGTTCGGAATGTCGATTCCAGAAATTTTTGCCGAACACGGTGAAAAGAAATTTCGAGAGGCGGAAACCGAAGCGCTTCGCCGCATGCGAGCTGAAGAGCAAACGATAATCATTACCGGTGGCGGCATCGTTTTGCGCAAAGAAAATGTCGAGATGCTAAGAAGCCAGGGTGTAATCGTGTGGCTGGATGGGGATGAGGAAACGCTTTTTGCGAGGGCCTCTCGGAAACAGAACAGACCATTGCTGCAAACGAACAACCTGAGAAAGTCTTTTTCGGAAATCCTTAGTGCCCGTAGACCTGTTTACGCAAACATCGCACATATCCGAATCGATACGTCGGTCCTCACCGATGAAGAGGTCGCCGTGGCGATTTTGGCGAAGCTTGGGAGAATGAATTCCAAACCGGAATCACCTATTTCGGCCAAGCCGTCGTGATGCAGATTTCGGCAACAGAACTGAAGGTTCGGCTTGTCTCTTTGGCGAAAGAGATCGGATTTGATTCGTGTCGCGTAGCCGCCTGCACCGCACCGGCGCACGCAAATGACTTTCGTGAATGGCTCCGTGACGGCGCACACGGCGAAATGAATTACATGCAAAGCGGCGAGGAAAAGCGGTGCGATCCGGAAAAGATTCTGCCGGCTACCCGATCGATCGTTGCTTTATCGCTGAATTATTTTCAGGGAAACGCGGCCCACAGGCCCGCTACAGGAAGAACGGGGCGAATCGCGCGATACGCTTGGGGCGACGACTATCACGATGTAATCGCGGCCAAGCTGAGCGGGATCGACGA
>JBARMF010000078.1:0-10565 GCA_049802315.1 Candidatus Udaeobacter sp. | reverse complement strand
GGCGGTGGCGGTAAAGGCGGCGGTGGTGGAGGACGCAAGAGATAGGCAAACGGCTAATGGAGGAAGATCCTATGAAAAGAAAATCAAACATCACGAGTCGGTCGAAAATTCTCGGTTCTGCGATCCTTATTTCAGGGTTCGTAGCTGTTGCTTTGCATTCAGCGTCGGCGGCCAAGACAGCTGCGGCCGCGGCGCAGGTAAAACAAAAAGAATTCGATACGCCGCAACAGGCGTCCGACAGCCTTGTTCAGGCGGCGGCGTCTTTCGACATGCCTGTCCTGAAAGAGATCCTCGGACCAGAGAGCGCAGACCTTGTCACTTCACAAGATCCGGTCGAGGACAAGAATCGCGCGGCCTCATTTGCTGCGAAGGCGAAAGAGAAGAATTCAATTGCCACGGATGCTAAGAATCCGAATCGCGCTGTTCTCACGATTGGAAACGACAATTTTCCTTTCCCGATTCCAATCGTGAAGCAAAACGGCAAGTGGTACTTCGATACCAAGGAGGGCCGTCAGGAAATTCTGAATCGTCGTGTCGGCGCAAACGAACTGGACGCGATTGCGATTTGCCGTGGTTTCGTCGAAGCGCAGCAGGAATATGCTGAGCAAAAGCACGACGATTCCAAGGTGAACCAGTACGCCCAGCGAATCATCAGCACGCCTGGGAAACATGATGGCTTGTCGTGGCAGAACCCGGATGGAACCTGGGGAGGTCCAGTGGGAGAGGCGATCGCCAAAGCACTGGAGCAAGGTTACACAGAGCGGAGCCAGCCTTTTCACGGTTATTATTTCAAAGTTTTGAAAGGGCAAGGTCCCGCTGCGCCTTTAGGCGAAATGGACTTTGTGGTGAAAGGAGCAATGATTGGCGGCTTCGCCCTTGCGGCAGCACCGGCCCAGTATCGAGTCACTGGTGTGCAGACGTTCATAGTTGGCCCTAATGGGGTCGTTTACCAAAAGGATCTCGGTCCGGACACGCTGAAGGCGTTCCAGAGCATGGATAAGTACAACCCCGACAAGACTTGGACGGCGACCGAGGACGACGTGGAAGAGGACCAGGGCTCCGAATCGCAGGCACAATAAGCGCAACGACTCATCGCTGCCGTTAGCGGAGCGGCAAAAAACTGCCTAACGAACGCGGCCACGCCGCGGACCAGGATCCGATTTTCTCGCGCATCATCCGGAATGGTTACCCCCGGAGCGATCAGCAAATAGCGAAACGAACGGCGCATGTTCAAGCTTCACATCTCATCGGCGATTTAGTATCGCCCTCGGAATGATGAATCGGAACCTCTGCCTGGCGCTTACGCTCAGCGCGACTTTTCAATGCCTCGCTCAAACGCCAGAACCGTTTGAAGTACGCCGCGCTGAAGCTGTCTTCGAGGAACTGCCGGTCTTAAACGCGAGCGAAATTCTGCGACCAGAATTTCTCAGCGGCCCGCATCACAAGGTTCGGGAGCCTGTTCCCACATATTTCGGTGCGAATCAGTTCACCATCGATTCTGACTTCGGCGTGTTTGAGGCGAATGGTAACGAAATGCTGGTCACGCGAATCAAAGAGATCAACGCAATCGCGCGGCTAAAGGAAGTCTCACGCAGCGACGAGTTCAAGAATGCGCTTACCAAAGCGGCGAAGGGTCCCATCGCGTCAGCGAAGAACATTGTCACCGATCCAGTGAACACGATTTCGAATGCGCCCAAAGGTCTGATGAAATTCATGAGGCGCGCCGGTGAGAGCATCAAAGATGTCGGCAACAAAAGCGCGTCGCACGAAGCTGAAGGTAGCAGGATGCAGCAGTTGATCGGGTTTTCGGACGAGAAACGGAAAGTGGCTATCAGTCTCGATGTCGATCCCTACAGCACTAACACAGTGCTGCAGCATGAACTGGACGGAATAGCGTGGGCGTCATTTGCTGGTGGAATGACTGTTCAGTTGGCGACAATGCCGATCGGCGGTCCTGCGCTCACAGTCGTCGACGTGACAAGCACCTTGAACGACGTGCTCATGGAAAAGTCCCCTACTGATCTCAAAATGATGAACCGCAAAACGCTCCGGGGTATGGGCGCTGGCGAAAAAGACACCGAGCGCTTCCTAAACAACAACGCCTTCTCACCGTCGCAACAGACTGCCTTTGTTCTCAATCTGAAGTCGCTCGACGGCGTCGCGAATCGCGGCGCATTCGTGCGCACAGCGGGCGAGACAAGCTCAAACGAGCAGGACGCAATTTTCTGTGTTCAAACCGCCGCGTTGATGGGGCAAATCCACAAAGGCGAAAAACCGTTGGCTCGCATAACGATGATCGGAGATTTTCCGATCGGCATCGCCAAAGACGGCACGATTGTGATGGCGCTTCAGTGGGACTACGCTGCATGGACTTCAGGCGCTGCGCAGTTCACGAATGATGTGCAAAAGCTCGCCGCGCCATCCGGCGAAACAAAAAAAATTGTCGTGGCTCTCTCCGGACAAGTCTCGGCACGTTTGCGCGAAGAGTTGGAAAAGCGTGGTATGACAGTGCGGGACCGACTCGTTCCTGGGCCACTCAAGTGAGGATAACGCCAGGGCTATAGCCGGCAGCGCAAACATTTACTTCAATGCTCGATCAAATATTTGGCCGGCTCTTTTTAAGCCAATGGGTCGTATTTGCGGTTCTGTTGGTTTTGCTGGTTGGCCTTTCCGAGTTGGCGTGGCGTATCGGCTTAGCGTGCAGCCGGAAGAAGTCGGAAGCCGACAAGGACAGCGGCGCCGTGAGATCTGCAGTGTTGGCTCTTTTGGGATTGTTGCTTGGATTCAGTTTCGCTCTCGCAGGAGCACGGCACGAGGCTCGCCGCGAACTTTTGGTTGAAGAGGCAAACTCCATCGTCACGACTGCGCGCCGGGCGCAGCTCTTACCTGAGCCATACGCTGCAAACGTGGCCGAGTTGCTGCGAGAGTATGTTCCGATTCGGATCGAGATACATCGTGAGACGCAATTTTCGGATCAATTTTCAACGACGCGCAAACGCAGTACCGATCTTCAGGACCGTATGTGGACTGAGGCGGTCGCCGCTGCGGCAGAGCGGCCATCTCCGATCACTGCCAGTTTCATCGCCAGCCTGAATGAAACAATTGACTTGGAGGCGAAGAGCGTCGCCGCCAAACGCAACCACGTGCCTGGCGCTGTCTGGCTCCTATTGCTATGCGTGGCCGGTTGCGGCTTGTGGCTCGTCAGTTATCAGGCGGGAACTTCCGGGCGTCACTCAATTCTTGAGCGATTCGTTTTTCCAATTCTCATCGCGATCGTCATCGCAATAATTACGGACATCGATACTCCGCGGGCCGGCCTTATCTCGCTGGATGAACGTCCGCTACTGGAATTGAACGAGACGCTGCGTGGTTCTTCTACGTCGACCGCGCCGTGATATCCATACAGGCATGATGCCACTGCGGATTTCAGTGGCCGAAACAAAAAATGTGTTTATCTGTTGAATCATGAAGATGTTCGCATTGCGATGTCTCGTGGCTCTCAGCTTGCTGGTTGCCGTTACAGTTGCTTTCGCCAATCCTTTTAAAAGTAAGATCATCTCCGGCGACGATTCGGTTGTCGAAATCATAGTGCCTGGCGATCATTTCATGAAGATCACGAATTTTACGCAGGACGGAGGCACGGATCGGGCCGTTGTTGAGGTAACCCTGCCGGGGGACACCGAAAATGGCGGAACCACCAATGTTCTTACAGCGACCCGAATTGATTTTAGTACCGGCAGCAACGCGGTGAACTTTCCCGAAATTGGTAATCGAGTGACAATTGCAGGGCCCGCTAGAGTGAGAATCAGGCCAGTAGTCGGCGCGAAGCTCTTCATCACTTATAAAAAGGAGCGTGATGAGGGCAGTGGCGGAGGTGGAGGCGGAGGCAGTACCCCGATTCCAATTTCTAGCGCTACTCCGATTATAATTTTCAGCCCGACGCCTACTCCTACCTGCATTCCAGATCCTTTCGGAACACCATGCCCCCTCTGATTTCCGGCCGCGGTGTTGACCTAGCCGGCAATGGCGTCAATCGCCTTCCATTCTTCAGGCGTTAATTTCAGCTTCGCGGCGGCAACGTTTTCTTCCAAGTGCGCCAGAGACGACGTGCCGGGAATCGGAAGCATTACCTGGGATCGCTCCAGAAGCCAGGCCAGCGCGACTTCAAAAACACTGACGCCGTGTGCCTTTGCCGCGGTGTTCAGCGGATTTTCCGCTTTTAATCCTCTGCCTCCTCCGATCGGGAACCACGGCAGAAACCCAAGCTTTTCCTTCTCGCAATACGCGAGGACATTTTCGGACTCGCGGTCTTCAATGTTATAACGGTTCTGCACACTGACGATCGGAACGATCTTGCGCGCGCGATCGATCTCTTTCCGGTCAACGTTCGACAATCCAATATGCCGAATTTTTCCCGCGTCCTGCATTTGCTTCAGGGCACCCACGGATTCTTCAATTGGCACTTTCGAATCGACCGTGTGCAATTGATATAAATCAATGCGATCGAGGCGCAGGCGCTTGAGACTTCCATCGAGTGCTTGCTTGAGGTGGTCAGGCCGGCAGTTTGGCACCCATTGACCAGGACCAGGGCGTGTGAGGCCGCCTTTCGTCGCGATCACGAGGCCTTTCGGATAAGGATAAAGCGCTTCGGCGATGAGCAGTTCGCTTGTGTCCGGACCGTATGCGTCCGCGGTGTCGATCAAATTCACGCCAAGTTCCACCGCGCGTCTAAGAACTTTCAGCGCGTTCTGTCGATCCGGTGGCCAACCCCAGATCCCTTCACCTGTGACGCGCATCGCTCCAAACCCAAGCCGATTGATAGTGAAGTCGCCGCCCAAATTAAACGTCGGATTTGTAGCCATATTTGATGATGTTCCCGCGTCAGCTCCAAGAATCACATCGGATTTGCCGGCCAGAAGCGCGGCTCCACTTGCCAAAGTAATTCCAACGAACTCGCGGCGCGTGACGCAGCGTTCTTGGTTCCGGGCAGCAAGTTCATCCGTCATGACGCTAGGAGACAAGTTCATAAAAACCGTTTTCAAATGCAAGGCGATGATTCCTTTCGCTCGCGCATCAAGACATCGAATGCGTCTTCTAGATGTTCCCCGAAAGTCACAATTCCTCCGTCGTGCCCCGCCATCACCAAGATCCTTTCGTTGCGCACATTGCTTACCTTGAATAAACGCATGATTTCGTACGCCATTTCCGGCGTGCCGTACGCAACGGCCTTCGAAGTTGCCGGAACGCGATCGAGAAGCGTCGCCCACAATCTCAAGTCGTGACAATGAATGATCGCAGAGGTCGATGGATCGGATTCGTAAACCGCGGCATGTGTCAACGATTCCGATGAAGGAATCGCAGCGCCTTCGTAACGGAGCCAGTTCCGTGCGAAATCGTACGCCACGACTCGTACGCAATCTGTCGGCGTCAATTCGGGCAGACCACCCGTCGCCGAACCTGTGATGTAAAAGTTTTTGCTCACCCCGTCGCGGACGCTCACGTTGCCGAATCCGACGCCTCTTGAGTCCACGCCCATCAAGCGTTGTTCTAGAAGTTTCCGCCTGTATGCATTCAGTCCAGCAAGCGCATCGAGGGGCGCCATCTCCGTAGATGCGCGCTCGAATGTAAACTTTACATATTTGCTCACATTTTCTGTTTAGCGCCAAGGACGCAGAACTCAATCTCCAAGGAGCGACGGCTTGGGCAGCCGTCGATTTGAGTTTTGACGGCTGGGAAGCCGTCACTCCTTATGTGAGCCGCGCCTTCAGCGCTTGTACCGTCGCAATCAAATTCCTGGGCGATGCCCCAGGCTGACCGTGACAGGCGCCATCGGCGCCAAAGAAACGCTGCTCATGGAGCGCGCTCGGGAAAAAGCGATCGAATACTATTCTCGGTTGCTTCGCAAATGCCGCGCTCGGTGATCAAACCGGTCACCAAATCTCTCGGCGTCACGTCGAAGCCGTAGTTCGCAGCGGGACTTTCATCTGGCGCAATTCGGACCCCGACCTGTTGCCCATTATACCAGCCGTCGGCATTTTTTACTTCGTCCGCGCCACGTTGTTCGATCGGAATTTCCTTTAATCCGTCGCGCATTTTCCAATCGATGGAGGACGAAGGCACCGCGACATAAAACGGCACGTCGTTTGCCTTCGCGGCCAATGCCTTCAGATATGTACCGATCTTGTTTGCCACATCACCGGTGTAAGTTGTGCGGTCGGTCCCGACAATTATCAGATCGACTTCGCCGCGTTGCATCAAGTGGCCGGCTGCGCTGTCTGCGATTACCGTGTGCGCCACACCATGCTGGCCCAGCTCCCACGCAGTAAGTTTCGAGCCCTGATTTCTCGGTCGCGTTTCAGTTACCCACACATGCAACGGCAAACTAGTGTCGTGCGCGGCGTAAATCGGTGCAGTCGCGGAGCCGTAATCAACAAATGCCAGCCAACCTGCGTTGCAGTGAGTAAGCACGTTAACCGCCCTGTTGCGCTTTGTTTCCGCAATCTGCCGAATGAGATGTAAGCCGTGTTGCCCGATCATGCGGCAACGCTTCGCGTCTTCGTCTGCAATTGAATCAGCCGTGCGCAGTGCCAACGCGACCTTTTCATCCGCGGTTTTTCCCGAGGCGATATTTTGTAACTGCCGCTCGATCGCCCAGGAAAGATTTACCGCCGTCGGCCTCGTTGCGGTGAGCTGAGCTGCCGCGCGAGTCAGGTGCTCATCGAATGAATCTCGACCGGCAGCTTCGAGTGCCGCGAGATACATGCCGTATCCTGCGCTCGCACCGATTAATCCGGCTCCGCGTACGTGCATCTCGCGAATCGCCATCGCCAACTGCTCGACGCTGCGAACGTCTTCGATCACAAACTCGTGCGGCAAAAATCGTTGATCGATCAACTGCACCACGCGTTCGTCGTCCGGCTTACGCCAGATGGTCCGGAAATGTTTGCCTCCAACTTTCACGCTTCGCTCAGAATGACACCTACGATATGCTTCTAGACATCAATTCCCATCGGCACCGCGCCGGGAATATCCTCCCAGCCAGCGCGCTTCCAAAATTCAGCCCCGCCCAGATTGTAGTCGGCCACCAGGATAATAGCGCGCATGACGCCAACCCGTCGTAATCCGTCCAGGCATTCCTGAACCAGGCGCTTACCCAATCCGTATCTGCGATAGGCCGGATCAACCGCCACGTGATAAATGTGTCCGCGTCGCCCGTCGTGACCGCACATTGCAACGCCAACAACCTTCGAGCCGTCGATTGCAACCCTGCTTAACGCCGGATTCCGCGCTACAAATTGACCGACGCCTTCTTTGTCATCGCCCTCTGCAACCTCCAGACCTTCGACTCGTTGCCAGAGCTGAAACACTGCCTCGTAATCGTTGATCGAAAATTCTCGAGTAACGATCTTGCCACTCATCTTGTGCTTACGACTCCAGAAATCATCGCTGTCTTGTCGAGCGAAGTCGAGACATCCCGCGAAGTTACCTGTAAGTTGTCGCCGCGGCATTCGTCACAATTATGAAATTTAAATTCGCACTTTGTGTCTTGATAATTATGGCCGCTCTGGACGCGAATGCGCAGTCGAAACCCTCAGCAACGTTGGTTGTAACTAACGCTGCCGTTTACACGGTAGATAAACAGCAGCCAAAAGCCGAGGCCGTCGCTGTGATCGGAGATCGCATCGTCGCAGTCGGCTCGCGGACTGATATTGATTTGTGGCGCGGTTCGAAAACGAAAGTAATCGACGCTGGCGGCAAACAGTTGCTACCCGGATTTAACGACGCGCACGTGCATTTCATTCAAGGCGGCGCCCAGCTAGAACAAGTTCAACTGACTGACGCCGCGACGCCCGAAGAATTTGCGCATCGCATCGCAGCCCAGGTCAAAAAGACGCCGAAAAATGAGTGGATTTTGGGCGGCCGATGGGATGAAACCAAATGGCCCAAGCCGGAGCTTCCGACGAAGGAGCTGATAGACCCAGTCGCTGGTGACATTCCAATGTTTGTTGATCGTTACGATGGTCACGAGGCGCTCGCCAACTCGGCTGCGATGAAGCTGGCCGGGGTTGACGCTAAAACTCCCGACGTTCCCGGCGGAGTCATCGTGCGGGATGCAAGTGGAAATCCCACTGGCATTTTCAAGGACGCAGCAATGCCACTGATCTACAAAGCCATTCCGCCGATGACGCATGAACAGCGGCTTCGTGCCGCTCGCGGCGCGCTGAAACATGCGGCGTCGCTGGGCCTCACGAGCGTGCAGCACATGAACCCGGAATTCGCAGACGTTGCTGCCTATTCCGAGCTGGCGGAAAAAGGCGAGCTCACCACGCGCATCTACGCAGTGCCGATGGAAACGGACTGGCGTGATCAGGCGAAGGTCGGCATTCGTCGCGCGTGGGGCTCGAGCTATCTTCGGCTCGGCGCCGTCAAAGGCTATGCCGATGGCTCGTTAGGCTCGCGAACCGCGTACATGTTCGAGCCGTTTACCGACGACCCCGGTAACCGCGGACTGTTGAGCGATGAAATGCATCCGCCCAGCGCGATGCGCGACCGATTGATGCAAGCCGACGCCGCCGGATTGCAAGTGCGGGTTCACGCAATCGGCGACCGCGCGATCTCCATGATGCTCGATATTTTCGCCGATATCGAGAAGGAGCACGGCTATCATGATCAACGTTTTGCCATCGAGCACGCGCAGCACATGGCGGAAAAAGATTTCGAGCGTTTCGCGAAACTCCACGTCATCGCCTCAATGCAGCCTTATCACGCGATCGACGACGGCCGCTGGGCCGAAGGCCGCCTCGGTCACGAGCGAGCGCGCTACAGCTATGCGTGGCGCAGCTTTCTCGATCATGGCGTCACGCTCGCATTCGGCACCGATTGGCCTGTCGCTCCGCTCGACCCGATGCTGGGCGTTTATGCCGCAGTTACGCGCGCCACGCTCGACGGAAAAAATCCCGGCGGCTGGATTCCAGAGGAAAAAATTACGCTACCGGAGGCGATCGAAGCCTACACAATGGGCGCGGCATTCACCGAATTTCAGGAAAACGAGAAAGGCTCCATTTCGGCCGGGAAACTCGCAGACATGGTCATCCTCAGTGACAACATCTTTGAAGTGAAACCGGAAGCCATTCGTAACGTGAAAGTGAAAACCACGATCGTCGGTGGCAAAGTGGTTTACGGCGAGCGGTGAACGCGCAGTGTGACGGTTCCGTAAAACTACGAAGCTGTCGCGCTCGCCGAAATGAAATCTTCCGGTTCGCCGAATCGAAGCCTTTTCCGCAGCTCGTGCCGGAGCAGAAAGAGATTAACACACATCTGGAAGATGATGGTGCCGACCGACAGATACCAGACTTCCCGGATCTCAAAACCTGGCATCCGTGAGATGAGCAATGCCGGCACCGCGAACAGAACCAGCCGTGTTAGGGAGCTAAACAGCGGCGGCAGCGTGTTTCCGATTCCCTGAAAGACGCTGGAAGTAGTGAAAACAATTCCTGCCGATATGAAATTGAATGAGACAATCCGCAGGTATTCGCTGCCGAAGGCAATCACTCGCGGGTCACGTGAGAAAATTCGAACCAGCGTCGTGGGTGCGAGATATGCAATCAGCGTGAGCATCAACATCATTAACGATGCAATGCCGATCGCCGAATAGACAGAATGCCGGACTCGATCCGCGCGTCGGCCGCCAAAGTTTTGTCCCACAACGGGCGCAACAGCGAAGCTAAGCGCCATCACAGGTAAAAAGAGCGCCTGCATCACGCGCGCTCCGACTCCGAAACCGGCCTGAGCCTCTGGCCCAAAGCCGCGGATGATTGCGTAAACAAGCACGATGTAAACAAAGAGCAGCAAAAACTCCGTGCCCGCCGGAACACCGATACCCAGCATGCGTTTCCAGATTTTTGTCTGTGGCCGGAACAGTGCAAATCGGAACCGCACGTAGTGATATTTCTTTTCGAAATAAATCATCATCAACACATCAGCGATCAAGATCGAAATGAACGTCGCGAGCGCTGCGCCGGTCACGCCCAGTTTTGGCCACGGACCGATTCCAAAAATCAGCAAAGGAGCAAGTACCATGTTAAGAAACACACTGAGCACCTGGAAACCCACAGCCGGCTTTATAATGCCAGTGGCGCGCAGCGCTGAACCCAGAGCAACAAGCGGAAACTGGAGTAACAGCCCAGGCAGAAACCAAAGCAGGTAGGCCTTTGCCAAATCCGCGGTCGCTGTGTCCGCGCTCAGCCAGTCACAATACGCCGGGCACAGAATGAAGCCGACAACACCCAGCCCGAATGCGATCACGATCGACATAACGAAAGATTGATTGAACACCACTTCGGCGTGTGGCTGATCCTTTCGTCCGGCGGCGTGCGACATCAGCGTGGTCGTTCCCACGCCGAGCATTTGAGTCAGCGCCAGCACAATCATCATGAGATTGCCGGCCACGCCGACCGCCGCAATCGCTTCTTTTCCAAGGTGTCCAACCCAATAAAGATCAGCCAACAAATAAAGCGTCTGCACCAACATGCTCGCCGCCAAAAACGCCGACATATGCAGCAAAT
>JBARMF010000077.1:0-9244 GCA_049802315.1 Candidatus Udaeobacter sp. | reverse complement strand
GCCACGGCCTGCCAATCGAGTACAAAGTGGTAAAGGAATCGCGCGAGCTTTCTCCGCTTGAGGTGCGCAAGAGATGCGAAGCGTTTGCGCGAAAATTCATCGACATCCAGCGCGGCCAATTCAAGCGACTCGGCGTTTTCGGCGATTGGGAAAATCCGTACCTGACAATGGATCCCAAATACGAAGCGGAGATTCTGCGCGCGTTCGCGGTTTTCGTTGAGGAAGGTCTCGTGTACGAGGCGCAGAAGCCTGTCTTTTGGAGCACCGGCGCGCAGACCGCTCTCGCTGAAGCCGAAGTAGAATATCAAGACCGCGACGACACCGCGGTTTACGTCAAATTTCCGATCGTGGGTGGAGCGAGTTCTCCGAACGCGCTGGCAAACGCGAGCATCGCTATCTGGACCACAACTCCCTGGACGTTGCCGGCCAATCTCGCCATCGCTGTGGATGCCAAAGCGAATTATGTTGTCCAGGAGTTTGAAGTAGCGCATGCCTCCAGTTCGCCACAGGACGAATCCGCTGTGGCGGACTTGCGTGATCCTCGCAACCGAGACGGTCGCGCTACCTTGATTCTCGCTGAGAAACTTGTTCCACGATTTTCTGCAGCCACAGGATTACAGCCGGTCGGAAAACCGCTCGACTCATTTTCCGGAGCCAATCTGGAAGGAGTCACCGCGCGCCATCCATTTCTGGATCGCGAAGTTCCGGTGTTCACGGCCGGTTTTGTGACAATGGATTCCGGAACTGGCGCCGTGCACATCGCACCTGGTCACGGCGCTGACGATTACGTCTTAGGACTGGAACACAAACTCGCGATCTTATCTCCGGTCGATGATCATGGCCGATTCACCGATGAAGCTGGTTTGCCGAATCTGACCGGCAAGTACGTTTTCGACGCGAATCCCGACATTGTCGAATTGCTTCGCGATCGCGGGATGCTTGTAGGCGAAGAAAAATTTCATCATTCCTATCCATATTGCTGGCGATCGAAAACGCCGATCATCTTTCGCAATGTCGACCAATTTTTCATCCGCATTGATGCGTTGCGCGGCAGAGCGCTCGAAGCAATTCACAATGAAGTGAAATGGATTCCCGCATGGGGCGAGAACCGCATCGCGGGGACCGTTGAATCGCGACCCGACTGGGTGATCTCGCGCCAACGTAGCTGGGGCGTGCCGTTGCCCGTCTTTTACGGCAAGGATGGCAAAGCGATTCTCGATCCAAAGATTATTCGCAAGTTGGCCGATCTCGTCGCGCAGCGCGGCTCAAATATTTGGTTCGAATTGGATGATGCCGCCCTGGCAAAAGAAGTGGGATTGCCTCCGGACACAACCAAAGGAACCGACACGATTGACGTGTGGATCGACAGTGGAGTCTCGCATAAGGCGGTGTGCGCCCTACATCCTGAGTTGCGCGATCCCGCTGACATGTATCTCGAAGCCACGGACCAACACCGCGGTTGGTTTCAATCATCCCTGATGACGAGCATCGCGCTGAATAACCGCGCACCATACAAAATGTGTGTGACACACGGCTTCGTGGTCGATGTGGACGGCAAGAAGATTTCCAAGTCGGGCACGTATGAGAAACCAACCGCGGCCGATCATTTCGTCGGCAAATATGGCGCCGATCTGCTGCGACTTTGGGCGAGTAGCATTGATTACACGACTGATGTGCCGTTCTCGGAAGAAATTTTTACGCGTCTCGGGGACACGTATCGCCGCATTCGTAACACGCTCCGGATTTTGCTTGGGAATCTAAAGGATTTCCCTACTGCCGCACCGTCATCCCGAGCCCCGAATGCTTTCGGGGTGGAGGGAGCCCGCGATGAAACCGTACAGGTAACGCAACGGGATCCCTCGACTTCGCTCGGGATGACTTTGATCGATCGCTGGATTCTGGCGCGATTGGACGAAGTGATCGGCACTTGCCGCTCCGCCTATGAAAAATTCGAATTTCACAAGGTCTACCACGCGCTCAATCAGTTTTGTGCTGTGGATTTAAGCAGCCTGTACGTCGATATCACCAAAGACCGGATGTATTGCGACGCGTCGGATTCGCCACGTCGTCGTGAAACACAAGCGGCGATGCGCGAAATTTTCGATGCGCTCTGCAAATTGCTTGCGCCGGTCCTTGTTTTTACTGCTGAAGAAGCATGGCGCCATTCAGCTGTGGCCGGTATCGACGATGCTGGCCAACCCGGGCCGCCGACTCGGACTACAACGTCAGTTCACGTACAGGAATTTCCGGAGTCACAGGATCGGGGCCGGGAAGCAATTCAGCAGATTGATGATCTTTTGAGATTGCGCGGCATCATCGGGCAGGCGATCGAGCAGGCACGCCAGGAAAAAGTGATCGGCAACACGTTGGAAGCCCGCGTTGTTTTGAATTCGGATTCCGATGTTACGGACAAAATCCCCAGGGAAGAACTGGAGGAATTTTTTATTTTGAGTGATTTGACGATTCAACGGGCAAAGGAACCGAGCGCTTCGGTAACGAAAACGCCTTACGAAAAATGTGCCCGCTGCTGGCGACATCGGCCGACTGTCGGCACGAGCCAAGCGCACCCGGATTTGTGCGATCGGTGCGAAAGCGTGGTGAGCGCAATGACGAAGTCCGAATGACGAATGACGAAGGAATGCCTAAATGACGAATGATGAAGTCGCGGCGAGGAGTGCCTTCGTCATTCGTGCTTCGTCATTGATTCGGTATTCGGCAGTCATTCGTCATTCAGCCGCCTCGCAGGATCAACGATGAGATTCATCCTCTTTCTCTCGCTTCCGCTCTATGCTTTGGACCAGCTGACGAAGCAGTGGGTACAGCGATCGATAAGCCCTTACGATGCTCTCAGCGTAGTGCGTGATTTCTTCAATCTGGTTAACGTCCCCAATACCGGCGCAGCGTTTGGATCTTTCAGGGGCAACAACACTTTCTTCGTCGTAATTTCCCTCATCGCATTGGTCGTCGTGACGATTCTGCTGGTGCGACACCGGCGTTCTGACCTGTGGCGGGATGTATCGCTAGCGCTTCTTCTTGCCGGCATTCTGGGAAATCTGACAGATCGCCTGCTTTACGGACACGTGGTCGACTTTCTCCTTTTTAATTTGCACATCCGCTACGCCGATCCCTGGCCTGCGTTTAACGTCGCCGATTCGTGTATCTCGATTGCGGTAGTGCTGTTTATCATTCACTCGTTTCGGAAAGAGAAAAGCACAGGGTAGGGACGCCGCGCTGTCCCGAAGGCTTTCGGGAGACATCGCAGCGCGATGTCCCTACCTTTGATTGCGCTTCGCTCAGCGAAGCGGCTACAGTGGTCGTGTGAAACCATCGCCGATGGAAACGGCGGCGCGTAAAGTCGCGGCGCACCTGCGTGATCAGGGGCACATCGCGTACTTCGCGGGCGGTTGCGTGCGCGATATGGTGCGCGGTTTGACACCCAAGGATTACGACATCGCTACTGACGCGCGTCCTGAAACCGTGCAGACGCTTTTCCCGCGCACGTACGCGGTCGGTGCGCATTTCGGTGTAATTATCGTGCTGGAGGAGGGTTTTCAATTTGAGGTGGCCACCTTTCGCTCCGATGACGCTTACATCGACGGCAGGCACCCAAGCGCGGTGCATTTTTCCTCGCCGGAAGAAGATGCGAAGCGACGCGATTTCACCATTAACGGAATGTTTTACGATCCGGTCGGCGGTGAAGTGATTGATCTTGTCGGCGGCCAAACCGACATCGCGGCAAAATTAGTCCGCGCAATTGGCGATCCGGGCAAAAGATTTGCCGAAGACCGCTTGCGGATGCTTCGCGCGGTGCGTTTCGCCGCTGTCCTCGATTACCAGATCGATAAAGAAACCTGGGAAGCGCTTGTGGCCAATGCGGCTTCGATCAATCAAATCAGCGCGGAACGAATTCGCGAGGAGTTGGTGCGGATTTTTTTGTCGCCGAATCGCGTGCGCGGGTGGGACCTGCTCGACTCCAGCGGCCTGATGCGAGCAATTCTACCGGAGATCGAAGCGATGAAAGGAGTTTTGCAGCCCGAACAGTTCCATCCCGAAGGCGACGTGTTTGTGCATACCCGACTGATGTTGTCGATGCTTCCCGAAACAGTTTCCGTACCGCTGGTTTTCGCGGTGTTATTTCACGACGTGGCGAAGCCAGTGACTGCGACTGTGGATAAAACGGGCCGCATTCGTTTCAACGAACACGACCGAATCGGAGCGCAAATGACGGAAGCGATCATGAGGCGCTTGCGATTCTCAGGCGCTGAAATTGAAGCGGCCGTTGAAATGGTCAGACAACACATGGTTTTCAAGGACACGCCGAAGATGCGAGTGGCGAAATTGAAGCGGTTCATGGCGCGACCAACGTTCAAGGAGGAGCTGGAACTTCACCGGGTTGATTGCGAAAGCAGTCATCGCATGTTGGACAATTACCAATTTCTGCTGCGCAAACGCGAAGAATTCTCTAACGAACCGATCATCCCGTCACCGTTGGTGCGCGGTGACGATTTGATCGCCCTCGGTTTTAAGCCTGGCCCGGAATTCGGCGAGATCCTCGAGGCAGTGGAGACGCGACAACTGGAGGGACGCCTGCGGAATGCAGATGAAGCGCTGGAGTGGGTCAAGCAGCGATATTTGTCGGGCAAGTAAAACCAAGGAAAAACGTCAAATAGCGAACGCCGAATGAGAATTCTGATGAGCAGCGCCGAGGGGCCCCCGATGCAACGGGCGGGCGCGCTGGTAGATGTAATGGACGCGTTGCCGCACGCGCTGCGCGATCGTGGGCATGAGGTCAGCTTGGCGATGCCGTTCTATCGCGAGATTCGAGAGAATCGTGCGTTTAAGAAAAAGGACACCGGTATAAATGTCGAGGT
Organism: Candidatus Udaeobacter sp.; assembly: GCA_049802315.1. Lineage (GTDB taxonomy): Bacteria > Verrucomicrobiota > Verrucomicrobiia > Chthoniobacterales > UBA10450 > Udaeobacter. The sequence goes on along the minus strand of JBARMF010000077.1, from coordinate 4,373 downwards.
GCAAGTCGGCGATACGACTCACGTTGCGCGGTATATGGAAGGCCGCAGTGCGAGCGGCGTGCAGTTGTTCTTCATCCGCTGCGATGAATTTTTTGATCGCGCAGGAATTTATGGCGAGCGCGGCAAGTCGTACGATGATAATGCGGCGCGATTCATTTTTTTCTGCAAAGCAATCGTCGAGCTGGCCCGTCGATTAACACCACAATTGGAGATTCTGCACGTGCACGATTGGGCGCCGGCGTTGGTGCCCGTTTTCGTGCATGCGCACGGGTTGCCTTTCAGCACGGTTTTGACCATCCACCACGTTGCTGATCAGGGCAGTTTCTGGGGACTCGATTTTCATCTCACGAATTTGCCGGAGCGTTTTTTTACGCTGGACGGCGTAGAGTTTTTCGGACGGCTGAATTTTCTCAAAGGCGGCATTCTTTACGCCGACCGAACCACAACGGTCAGCGAGCACTACCGGCGCGAAATCCTGACCGCGGCAGGTGGATGCGGTCTGGATGGTGTGTTGCGTGAAAATGCGCATCGGCTCACCGCAATTTTGGATGGCGTAGATTACACGCGCTGGAATCCGGCGTCCGATCGTTTGCTTCCAGCGCGCTACGATACAAGACGCCTCAGTGGAAAAGAAGTTTGTCGTGAGACGCTCCTGAAGCAAATGAACCTCGCGGCCGGGCCGAGCGGTCCGGTTTTCGGAATGGTGACTCGCGTAGTCCAGGAAAAAGGTTTCGAAATTCTCGTGCCGCTGCTTGATCGGTTACTCTGGGACGATGTTCGTTTAATCATCCTTGGCGAAGGCGATCCCGCGTTTGAAACGGCGCTTGCGGTCACAGCCAGAAAATTTCCAACCAGGTTTGCTTACCAAAAAGATTACGATGAGAAAGTGGCGCATTTGATTCAGGCAGGCATGGACATCAGCCTGATTCCATCACGTTTCGAACCGGCAGGCCTGGGCGCGATGTACAACTTGAAATATGGCGCGCTGCCGGTCGCGCGGGTGACCGGTGGAATTCAGGAGATCATCGAGGATTACGACCCGACCACTGACAGCGGTTATGGTTTTTTGTGTTACGAATATTCAAGCGACGCATTCTGGGACGCGATGAAACGTGCGCGTCAAATCTTCCGCGACCAGCGCCTTTGGACGAAGTTGATGAAACGCGCCATGGCCCGCAATTTTTCGTGGGACGCTTCAGCGCAGCGTTATGAAGCCCTATATGCGGAGCTTGTCGGCTTGCCCGACAAAGCTGCTGCTTAACGCCAAAGGCGCAATTCACCGCCAGCCTGGGGCAGCGCCCAGGAATCGTGAATCCCGCAGAGGGCCAGCGCTGAAAGCGCGATTCACCCACTTTTGGCCCATCGTTGGCGTATCGTCCGAAGCCATTCAGCCGGGATGTTTGGGATTGAGAAAGTTCCCCTGATTCGCGCTTTCAGCGCTTGATTTATCTCCGCAATCGTTTCCTTGGGCGGTGCCCAAGGCTGGCGATGTGACAGCGCCGTTGGCGCTAAAAACTTCGAATAGCGCTTGCCGCTTGCCTGGACCTTTGCATTTGCCAAGCGCGCGTAGATGTGGAATTGTGGGCGTCTTTTTCTCTCTAGAGAAACTATGAGTTACGCAATCATCAAGACTGGTGGCAGGCAATTTCGCGTCGCGGAAGGCGACACCCTCGATGTCGATCTTCTCGACGTCGAACCGGGCAAAACTGCCACGTTCGGTGATGTACTAATGTTTGCCGACGGAAAAGACGTCAGTCACGGCGACCCCCTCATCTCCGGGGCAAAAGTGACCGCTGAAGTTGTCGAACAACGCAAGGACAAGAAAGTCGTCGCGTTCAAATACAAGCGACGCAAGGGTTATCACCGCACCGTCGGTCACCGGCGAAAATTGACTCGTGTGAAGATCAAAAGCATCAGTTTGGGAGAGAAAAAGGCCGCGGCGAAGAAGTCCGAGGATTAATGCCGGCGCCGCGCTCAACCAACAACTAACGACTTTCTTCAATGGCTCATAAAAAAGGACAAGGCAGCGTTAAAAACGGCCGTGACAGTGTCAGCAAACGGCTGGGTGTGAAAAAATTCGGCAGTGAGGTCGTTGTAGCCGGCAACATCATTGTACGCCAGCGCGGCACAAAATTTTTGCCGGGAAGAAATGTCGGGCTCGGTCGGGATTACACAATCTTTGCTCTGACTGACGGTAGCGTGCGCTTCGATCGCGGTGGACGACGGGTGAATGTAGATCCCGGCGTGGCCGCTTCGTCATCTTGAGCCCCGAAAGCTTTCGGGGTCGAAAGATCCCGTTGCAAAATCAAGCGGCAACTCCACGAGATTCCTCGACTTCGCTCGGAATGACGGTGCTTGCTTTGCCAGTTCTCTTCGCGGTATAAGCGAGGTTTCGTCATGATGAAATACAACACTTTTCTGCTTTTTGGCGCGCCTGGCAGTGGCAAAGGCACGCAGGGCAAAACCCTCGGCACGATCCCGCGTTACTATCATTGCGCTTGTGGCGACGTGTTCCGCTCCATAGACACGCGCTCAAAAGTAGGCAAAGCCTTCCTTGAATATTCGAGCAAAGGCCAGCTCGTTCCGGACGATATCACAGTGGAGCTGTGGCGAGAGGCGATCGATTCGGCCGTAGAAGCGCACAAGTTCAAGCCGGACATCGACACTCTCGTATTGGACGGAATTCCACGAAACGTCGGTCAGGCCAAGATCATGAACGGAATGATCGATGTGAAGAAGGTGTTCCATCTTGCATGCCCCGATCGCGAAACACTGTTTTACCGGCTCAAGAAGCGCGCTCTGAAAGAGAATCGCCTCGACGATGCAAACGAAGAAGTCATCCAGCGGCGTCTTGATATTTACGAGAAAGAATCGAGGCCAGTGCTGTCATACTATTCAAAGGATCTAATCACCGTGGTTGACGCCATTCAGCCGCCTGTGAAAGTTCTTCTCGAGATCTTAGAGAGTGTGAACGACGGCGCGTATGAGTCAGCAACAGTTTGAAAATTTCACCGCATCGAGTCTTTATTGCGAAAAATGCAAAGCCGCGAAGCCGGTCCGCGAGCGGCTTCTATTAGTTCTGTCCGACCGCGAGATCTTCGATTATCTCTGCACCGAATGCGGTTCGTCAGTAGGACGGCGTGAAGTCACGGCTGGCGAGAGGATGATGGCGCAAGCAAGTGCCAGCCGAAGGCGTCGTGCGCCGGTGTCTGTTCGACTTCGCTAGATTCAAAACAACGCGGTAGGCCCGCCACAGAGATGGACGGCCTCCCGCACTTGCGGGATCCCTACCATGGATGAGATGGCTTCTCGAGGCATGCGAATTGTTTTTATCGGCACGGGCGAAATCGGCGTGCCGACGCTGCGAGTATTACTGGATTCCGAACACGAAGTTGTTGGGATCGTCACCCAACCGGATAAGCCGGTCGGGCGCGAGCAGCGCATTGAAGCGCCGTCGATAAAAAAGGAGATAGCAAGGCGCGGCGGTTTCCAAACCCCGAAAGCATTCGGGGCTGGGAAGCCGCCGCTCCTTGAGGTTCTGCAGCCGGCGAAGATTAAAGATCCATCAGTCATTGAAGAAATCCGCCGGCTTACGCCCGATGTGATTGTCGTCTTTGCCTACGGCCAAATCCTGCCGCGTGATGTGCTCGAGATTCCACGCCTCGCCTGTCTCAATCTACACGCCTCGCTTCTTCCGCGTTGGAGGGGCGCAGCGCCGATTCAAGCCGCAATCGCGGCGGGCGATTCTGAGACGGGCGTTACTGTGATGTACATGGACGAAGGACTCGACACTGGCAATATCCTGTTGCAGCGCAACGTCGAAATTCTGCCTAACGACACCGGGGGATCATTGCATGATCGCCTGGCGCAGATTGCTCCCGACACATTGCTTGAATCTTTGCGACTACTCGCAGCCGGGAACGCGCCGCGTATTCCGCAGGACAACGCGTGCGCGACTTATGCCCCCAAGCTGAAACGTGAACACGGCCAGATTGATTGGTCCGAATCGGCTGAAGTGGTTGAGAGAAAAATTCGCGCCTACAATCCGTGGCCCGGCGCGTTCATGAAAGTCGATCGCCAAAATCTGAAAATCTTTTCCGCGTCAGTTGTCGATCTCAATGGCCACCCCGGAGAAATTTTGCGCAGCGACAAAGACCTGATCGTTGCCACTGGCAAAAGCGCACTTTCTCTCGCCGAAGTGCAACTTGAAGGAAAACGACGAATGACCGCCGGGGAATTCTTACGCGGACATGGTGGGCTTGTACGGCGAGCAGATTAGTTCCGGGGAGCGCGGGCGCCACGCCCGCTGTTTTCGGCGGCCCGCCGAAAATCTTCTGATATGTGTCCCGCGAGGGCGCGTGACACAGCGGGCG
>JBARMF010000076.1:0-3920 GCA_049802315.1 Candidatus Udaeobacter sp. | reverse complement strand
TGCGACGCCGTGAGATCGTGGTTGGCAAAATGCTGCCGTATCTCGTTGTCTCTGCATTCCTGGTGATGGTCATTATGCTGGTGAGCAATTTGCATTTTGGCGTGGCTTTCTATCAATGGCCGGCGCTAGCGATTGTTTGTCTATTATTTCTACTTTGCTCGCTGGGATTGGGCTTGTTGATTTCGGCGGTTTCGCGCACGCAAACGCAGGCGATTCAGTTCTCTGTCTTTTTCCTGCTGCCGGTATTCGTTCTGTCAGGCGCTTTCGCGCCACTTCAACAGCTGCCAACAGCGGTCCGGTATATCTCCGAGCTTTTCCCGCTCACGCATTTCTGCCGAGCGTTTCGACTCGTAAATATGTACCGTGCCGGGCCGGAGTTTTATAGTGTCGACCTCTTGGTTTTGTTGGCCGGAGCATTGATCACGTTTGCCGGCGCCGTGTTCCTACTGCGCCGTATTGAGCAGTGACAGCGGAAGAATGAGGAAACACGAATAGCAAATAGCAAAGGAATCGGAAGATGCGCGGGAAGGTGACAGGCAAAATCCGCTTGTTTTGGCCGATGGTTGCGGTTGCAGTGCTGACTTGTTTGGGTGCAGTAACCGTGACGGCTGCGGGCCATAACCATTCAACTCCTCAGGAGATTTTCGACGGGATGCGCGGCAGTTTTCAGCCTGTCAAGGCAAAAGGCTTACACGCGCGCTACCAGTGGGACTTGAGCGGCCCCAACGGTGGCGAATGGTGGATCGACGTAAACGACGGGACCTACAAGATGGGCAAGGGAAAAATCCCCAACCCGACCGTCACTTTCATAGCTGCGGACAAGGATTGGGTCGCCATTTGCAATGACGAACTCAGCGGCACATGGGCTTATATGACGGGCCGACTAAAGGTTCGCGGCGATCAGGCAGTAGCCAGAAAGCTAGGCGAAATCTTCCCCTAAAACCTCACTTCGGCTGCAATTCTGACGTACGGCGCCGGATCGACCTGCTTGGCTTGATGTGCACGGTAAAAGTCGAAATCGCGTTCCGCGGTGCAGCCCGCACCGGCGCTCAATTTGAGGTGTTTGATGCCGGAATATCCCACCTGCACGCCGGCACGATACTCGCTGTATTGGAGCACCGCGTTGTGCAGATCGAGCTTGTGTTCCGTGTGCGATACGACGTCGTCCGTCCGAACGCCCAGATAATTGAGCTCGCCGAGAAGCTTGAACTGCCAATCGTCATTCGGTTCGTAAATCAACGCTGGTTTGGGAAAGACTGCCTGCAGTCGCACTTTATCGCTGAACACCCAGATGATTCCTCCACCGGGCGCAACCGGCGGGTCCTGGAATAAGGACCAGCCCAAGCCGACGACCGCGAAGATCTTGTCCTTTTTGAGCGGAATAGTGACGAACGCTCTTATCGGAATGTCGAACGCATTACTGCTAACGTGATCCTGAAAGTAGACTCCAGGATCAAATTCAATTCCCACGCCCGGAAAATCCTTCACCACGTATTCGAAGGCGATGTGACCATAAGCTGCCTGCAAATGATCCGGCAAACCGTTGTCCGTGCCGTTGAAATCGTACCGTTCGTATTCAACGCCGAGGCGAAGATACCATTTTCCGGTAATCAAAAAGCGATGGTCGTAGCTGAAATCGTCATATAACGAATCACCGTCACCCAGCTTCGACTCCTTGAAATCGCTGTTGAACGTATATGTCGTCTCGTACGAGAAGATGTCGTGTGAGTTTTGGTCTGTTGGCGTAGGTGGCTGAAGCTCAATATTTGCCGGGCCGGCCACAGCCGAGGCGATTCCAACACACAGGAAAATGACAGCGAGATATCGAAATTTCTTCACAGGCTTAAGGCGGTCCGGTCATCAGATATCGGATGAAGAAGATGAAAGCGATGTATCGAAAGCACACTATTTTAGCAAGGAATATTTCGATTGCGGTTCCTGGTAACTCCGTTCCACGAAGGACCGTTGCGTCAGCGGTGCCCGCCAGTCCGTGCGCGGAATTACAGCGCTGAACAGCGCATGCCGCTCGGTCGTGGGCATTAAGTTGGCAACTGAAGCGGTTGCCCTACAATTCGGGTTCGTTGCTTGTCCCGGCAGCAAAATCGCCGGGCTGCTTTCAACCGCTGCCTATGAAAGGTGGAAAAAAAATCCGAATTGTCTTTTACCTGCTCGCTGCCGGCGGTGCGGCGCTATTTACGTTGCTGCTGACTCGGCAGGGAGCGCCACACGTTATTACCGCATTCGCTTCCGCCGGTTGGTGGATTGCAGCAGTGGCGGCTTATCACCTCACTGTTCCGGTGTTCCTGGACACGATCGCCTGGTGGTCGCTCTTTCCGAAATCCGAGCGATTGCCACTGTGGCAACTGTTTTGGATGCGCTGGATTGGCGAGTCAGTAAGCACGCTAGTGCCTTCAGCTACTGTTGGCGGCGATGTCGTTAGGGCGCGACTCGCGGCGTTGCATGGCGTACCGATTCCCACTGCAGCAGCGAGCGTTCTCGTCGACATCACGCTGGGAGTTTGCGTCCAGATTGTTTTTACGCTGTTGGGACTGGGCTTGATTGTTAGCGCAACAGGACAGCAAGGATTCGTGCGCCCGACGCTGATCGGAGCAGTGATCGGAGTTCTGGCAATTATCGGGTTTTATGTCGTCCAACGACTGGGAATGTTTCGCTTCATCGGCAAGATGATTTCGCGGTTGGCGAATGCGGATGATTGGCATTCGCTGGTGCACAGTGGCCACACGCTGGACCAGGCGATTCGCAGGCTCTATGCGCGGCGGTCCGGTGTGATTGGATGCTGCGCGGCGACCGGCGCCTCACTACTGGTCGGATCAGGCGAAATATGGATCGCGCTCCACGCACTTGGTCTGCAAGCGACGCTCGTCAACGCGGTGATTTTGCAAAGCATGGTTCTGGCGATCCGGTCGGCAGTGTTTCCCGTGCCAGGTGCACTGGGAGTGCAGGAAGGCGGCTACGTCGTCGTTGGTAATTTGCTCGGCATTCCTGGTGACGCTGCTTTCGCGCTCTCTTTGATTGCGCGGGTGCGCGAATTGATTCTCGGAATCCCGGGCCTGATTGTGTGGCAGGCTATTGAAGCCCGCTGCGTTTTGCGCGCTCGCTCGGCCGCGAACGCGCGGTAGTATTCAAGACGATTTACATGTCGCTGTGGTGCCTCAAGGTTTTTAATCTGCGCGCAGCGAAATCGTCTCGCCGACTGTCATCACCTGCAGTTCCGCCTCTGCCTCTCGCTGTTTCAGTTCGCGGCCAAATGCTTCGGGCGTTCCTGTCAAAATCGGAAAAGTTCCGTAATGCATAGGAATCACCGTCCGCGCTTTGACCAGCTTTGCTGCTTCTGCCGCACGAGCGGGTCCCATCGTGAAATGGTCGCCTATGCAAACGAGCATGACATCGATGTCGTGGAAAAGCGTTAACAGCGCCATGTCGGAAAACAAATCTGTATCGCCTGTGTGATAAATCGTCGGCCCGCCGCGAATAGTGATTACAAAACCTCCCGGCGCACCGCCATGACGCAACCCATGCCGATCATCAGCGGCGACACCGGATCCATGATGCGCGCGAACGAACGCGACTTTTACGTCGCCATTCAGCAGCGTCAGTTCGCCGCCAAAATGACCAACCGTGTCCGTTTCCGCCTGCTCCGCCGGATAACCGAGATGTTTCACCATCGCGTCGGCTAGATCGAAGGTTGCTACCAGTTTCGCGCCTGTCTTTTTGCCGATCTCGACCGCGTCGCCCACGTGATCGGAGTGGCCGTGCGTGATCAGGATGAGATCGACATGCTTGAGCGCGGCGATTTCGGCCTTGGCATTTTCGAAAACAGGATTCGAGAGCCACGGATCGACGAGCAGAACTTTTCCGCTCGGCGTCACAATTTTGAAAGCCGACTGACCATACCAAGT
>JBARMF010000075.1:0-9561 GCA_049802315.1 Candidatus Udaeobacter sp. | reverse complement strand
AAAAAATTCCGTCTGTGCTGGTGCGCCGGCGGCGTGAATCGTTTGTTTGAGCCAGATCGCAGAGTCTTGGTGTTTGCCCTGACGATCTAACGGAGCGTTAACGAGTTTGTGTTCCCATTCAGGCCAGCCCCAAACGATCGCAAGATATTCTTTGCGCAGTGAGTGTCGTTGCATCAAGAGCCCAAAGTCGCGTGCCGCTGCGGCAGTTTTCGCCACCAGCACCAGGCCGCTCGTCTCGCGATCGAGCCTATTCACAATTGAAACCTGTCCACCGCTTGCGATCTCGAATGCGAGCAGCTCGCGTAATTGCTTCCACAATGTAGGCGCGCCGTTCGGCTTGGTCGGATGGATAAGAAGAAACGGCGGCTTATTGACCACGACGTAGTCGTCACTCTCATCTACGATTTCGAAGTGGAGCATTGACGTAGCGTAACCGTCTCGGTTGCGTGCCGCCAACTCGCAAGCCAGAGGCTCGCGCTACTTTGACGATTGCCTTGACCTTCCTGCCATAACTGCTTTACCTAAACGGCTTGGAACCCATATCATAAATTGCGTTTGTCATGTTGAGCGAAGCGAAACATCTCTGTATGTCGCCAGGTCGGTCATGATCAGAGATTCTTCGCTTCGCTCAGAATGATATTTGCCAGACACCTCAGCCTTAACCAGGAGCAGACGTTGGATCCCAAAGACATCAAAGAAATCAAAGCAATCATCGATTTGATGAAAAAGCACGATCTCTCCGTGTTCGAGATCGAAAAGGAAGGCTTCCGCCTGAAGATGCAGAGAGGCGCTTCTGCTTCGCAACCGGCGACAACTGCACCGGCTGCCGCCGGTGGTCCGGCCAAAGGTGCAGCCGCAGCAGCAGCCGAACCGCCGCCGCCTGCTGCGAAAGCGGTCGAAAGCGTTCCGATGAAAGAGATCATTTCCCCGATGGTGGGTACCTTTTATCTCGCTGCATCGCCCGACGCGCCCGCTTTTGTTGAAGTCGGGAAACCCGTCACCGAGGATACCGTGGTTTGCATCATCGAAGCGATGAAAGTGATGAACGAGATTAAGGCCGAAACCAGCGGCGTTATTGCCGAAGTGCTCGCGGAAAATGGTAAGCCGGTGCAATTTGGCCAGGCGCTGTTCCGTGTACGATGAGGTAGGGTCGGCGCGCTGCGCCGACCGGACACCGCAGCGCGGCGTCCCTACCAGGAAAAATAATGTTCCAGAAAGTTCTCATTGCTAATCGCGGAGAAATCGCGCTGCGGGTGATTCGCGCCTGTAAGGAACTCGGCGTTCGCACGCTCGCGATCTATTCGGAAGCAGACGTCGATTCGCTTCACGTCCAGCTCGCCGATGAAGCGATCTGCATCGGTGCGGCGCCCAGCCTTGAGAGTTATCTGAAAATCGATCGGATCATGAGCGCGGCCGAGATCGGGAATGTTGACGCGATTCATCCCGGGTATGGGTTCCTCGCTGAGAATCCGCATTTTGTGGAAGTCTGCGAAAGCTGCAACATCAAGTTCATCGGCCCTTCCTCGCGAGCGATGCAATCGATGGGCGATAAGAACGCTGCTCGTGCGGCTGCGCGCAAAGCCGGCGTTCCGGTAACGCCCGGCAGCGACGGAATCGTTGAGACAGAGGATGAGGCGATGAAAATCGCAAAGAAACTTGGTTACCCGGTGATGATCAAGGCGGCCGCCGGCGGGGGTGGCCGCGGGATGCGCGCCGCGCATAATGAGCCAAGCCTTAAATCCGCCTTCCACAGCGCGCGTCATGAAGCGCAGAAGGCATTTGGGAACGATCAGGTGTACCTGGAAAAGCTCATCGTAAATCCGCGCCACATTGAATTTCAAATCATGGCCGATAGCCATGGCCACATCATCCATCTTGGCGAACGCGATTGCTCAATTCAACGGCGTAACCAAAAGGTAATCGAAGAATGCCCGTCGGCCGTAATGACGCCAAGTCTTCGAAAGAAAATGGGAAATGCTGCCGTGAAGTTGGCCAAGTCTGTAGGATACGAGAACGCGGGAACGATTGAATTTCTGGTCGATCGTGACAGGCATTTTTATTTCATGGAAATGAACACCCGCATTCAGGTGGAGCATACAGTGACTGAGGAAGTTTATGGATGCGACCTCGTCAAGGAGCAGATCCGCATCGCCGCGGGCCACCCGCTTTCGCCGTATATCACACGTGTCGCACGTGCGGAACCGCGTCTGCACGCGATTGAATGCCGTATCAATGCCGAAGATGCGGCCAACAACTTCCAGGCGACGCCGGGTCGGATCGATTTTTATTATGCGCCGGGTGGCCGCGGCGTTCGAATCGACTCGCACGTTTATACCGGCTACACCGTCCCGCCATACTACGATTCGCTGATTGCGAAAATAATTACCGTCGGCTCGACGCGGATCAACGCGATCGATCGAATGCGACGCGCGCTCGATGAGTACTACATTACCGGCATTAAGACCACCGTGCCGTTTCATGCCGCCATGATGCGGAACGGCGATTTCCGCGACGGAAACTACGACACTGGTTTGATCGACCGCCTCGTTTCAGCGGGCAAGCTCAACTTGAGCACCCGGCCCCTTCGTTTGCATGAGTGAAGTCACCAGAGGACCCCGAAAGCTTTCGGGGTCGAGGCGAAACGCGACGGCTGGGAAGCCGTCGCTCCTTGAGCGGATGAGGCCGCTACGTGATTGTCGTCTCTACGGGATTATGGACCTCGGCTACGTGGAACGAGGCAATGCTGCCCGCATCGTGGAGCAAATGATCGAGGGTGGGGTCGATCTGATTCAGTTCCGGGGAAAAAGACAATCACTTGGCGAACTTATTGATCTCGCAAAGGAGTTGCATGACTTCATAACGAAATCTTCCACGCCGTTGATCGTGAACGATTACCCCGAAGTTGCCCGCTCGGCCCCGGTTGAAGGCGTGCACGTCGGCCAGGATGATGACTCCATCGAAATCGCGCGGCAGAAAGTGGGCCGCGAAATCTTGGTCGGAAAATCCACGCACAGCCTGGAGCAAGCGCGTGCCGCGCAGCGCGAAGGTGCGGATTACATCGGATTTGGCCCGATCTTTTCGACTCCGACAAAACCTGATTACGCGCCGATTGGTCTTGAAAACATCAAACGCGTTCACGAAGAAGTGAACCTGCCGATTTTCTGTATCGGCGGCATCAATATCGACAATCTACAGAACGTGATTGACGCCGGCGCAAAGCGCGTTGTCATGGTTTCAGCGTTACTCAAGGCGCAGAACATTGTTGATTACGCACGCTGCGCTACTGATATGCTGGCGTGAACGGCAATGACGAAGGAATGCTGATCAATGACAAAGCTCAAATGACGAATGACGAAGGAGTGCTGATCAATGACGAAGCACGAATGTCGAATGACGAAACAATGACGAAGGCCGAAAACCGAAACACCAGCGCTGACGAGTCGTTCTGGTACAACGGCGCTGAATCAATGGTCCGCGACGAGCCGGTGAAACCGCGTGTTTACGACTTGGAAGAGCGCACAGCGCGGTTCGGCGAAGCAGTAATTGATTTCGCGAAGACAATTCCACAGAACCCCGTAACTAACCGCCTGATTAGTCAGCTCGTTGGAGCAGGCACAAGTGTTGGCGCCAATTACGACGAAGCCGACGATGCAGTGTCAAAGAAAGAATTTTTGAAGTGCATTGGCACGTGCAAGAAAGAAGCGCGTGAGAGTAAGCACTTTCTGCGGATGGCCGCTCGGGCTGTTCCCGAGCTGAAATCCGAAGTGCGAGACCTGTGGCTCGAAGCGAGAGCATTGCACCTGATCTTTGCGAAAATTTGGAGGAGCGGAAGAGAGAAATGACACCGCGCGAACCGCGTATCTTTCGGCATTCGCCATTCGTGCTTAGTTCGTCATTCGTCATTCGGATTTCGTCATTCTAATCATGTCTGTTCTCATTGTTGGATCTATTGCCATCGACGCGGTTAAGACTCCAGTGGAGGAACACTCGGAGTTGTTAGGCGGCTCGGCTTCCTACGCCGCACTTGCGGCAAGTTTCATTTCGCCGGTTCGGCTCGTCGGTATCGTCGGTAATGATTTTCCGAAATCGGAATTCGATTTTTGGAGATCGCGCAAGATTGATACCGAAGGCGTGCAACGAGTGAATGGAAAAACGTTCCGCTGGTCAGGCGAATATTCGTGGGACCTGAACACGCGCGAGACGCGTTCGATCGATCTCAACGTGTTCCAAGATTTCAAGCCGGAGTTGCCGGAGACGTATCGGCAGACGGATTTCGTCTTGCTGGCCAATATCGCGCCGTCGCTGCAAGCACACGTGCTCGAGCAAATGGAGCGTCCGCGTTTCGTTGTCGCCGACACCATGGATCTTTGGATTGAGACAGCGCGGTCAGATCTCGATGCGCTGCTTCGGCGCGTTGATCTTTTGATCCTGAACGACAGCGAAGCGCGCGAAATGACCAAGGAAACGAGTCTCATCAAGGCCGGACGGCGTATTCAGAAAATGGGGCCTGCCCATGTTGCCATCAAGAAAGGTGAGCACGGTGCGCTGCTCTTCGGCGAAGGCGATCGCTTCTTCAGTTGTGGCGCATATCCATTGGAAGACATACACGATCCGACCGGGGCAGGGGACACCTTCGCTGGCGGCATGGCCGGCTATCTTGCGGGCACGGTAAAAACCGTGCACTTCAATGATCTCCGCAAGGCAATGATCTTCGGAAGCGTCCTGGCCAGTTTCTGCGTGGAAGCATTCAGTCTGGAGCGTTTGCGCAATCTCTCGATGGAGGAAATCACAAAGCGCTACGAGACGTTCAAACTGATGAGCCAATTTGAAGTGCCTGCAGAATGACGGCGAACGAGGAGTATCGCAATCTCCTGCGATGCAGCTTGATCGTTACAGGCTCGTGCATTTTGGCAGTCGTGATCTGTTACTTTTGGGTTGATCGCAGCGTGGCCTTCTTTGTTTACAACCATCACATCAACCGGATCGAACTCTTTCGCTGGCTCACGTACCCGCCGCCCGAAGTGCAGAACTGGTCGGCTCTGATGGTGACAATCCTGGTCGTTAGGCGGGCATGGGGACCATTTTTGCAATGGCAGAAGGTATTGCTCGTCGCCTGTATCAGCTTGATCGTTGCCGACGATTTCCGCATCTCGTTAGGCGATGTTTTCGGCCGCTATTGGCCGGAGACCTGGACACATGACAATCCCTCCCTGATCGGCACAGGCACATACGGTTTTCATCCCTTTCAACGCGGCGACGATGTAGGCAGTTTTCCATCAGGTCACGCCTGCAGAATCTTCGGATTTGCAGGGGTATGGATGATTGCAATGCCCGGCACTCGAGTGATAGCGCTCGTTCTAGCTGTTCCCATGCTCCTGAGCCTTGTTGCGATGAATTATCACTTTGTGAGTGACGTCATCGCTGGCAGCGTGTTAGGTGCGCTGGTCGCTGCATACGCGGTGCATTTGGCGCGGCTCAAAATGGCTTGAGAGAACGCTGCTACTTATTCAAAGTGTGAGGCAAGGTAGCCGTTTGATTCTTCCCTCCTCGATCTTCTCGCGGGTCGCCGTAAGCGTTCTCATTGCGGTTGTTGTTCTTTCGAGCGCGACTGTCGATGTTAGCGCACGAGATCGATCAAAAGATTGGATTGTGTTGAAAGATTGCCGATTTATCCCGAATCCGGCGAATGACGGCGACAGCTTTCATGTTAGCGCAGGTGAGAAAGAATACCTGTTTCGTCTTTATCTCGTCGACGCGCCGGAAACGGACGAAATGACGCCGCGACGGCTCGTTGAACAGGCGAAATATTTTAGTATTACGGTGCCGCAGGCCATCGAAGTAGGTCGCGCGGCGAAGGATTTTACGCAGGAGAAGCTGTCCCGACAGTTCACGGTATTGACACATATGTCCGATGCGCTGGGTCAGAGCAGATTGGAACGTTTTTACGCCTTCGTTGAGACCAAAGAAGGTGATCTCGGCGAGCAGTTAGTGCGCAATGGGTTAGCTCGATGTTACGGCTTCAAAACCGCCCCGCCGGGACTAACGAGTTCGCGAATCGAAGTTGAAAAGCTTCAACAACTCGAGGACGAAGCGAAGCGAGACAAAATCGGAGCTTGGGGCGTCAATGCCGGGCGATTAAACGCGCATGCACAAGCGCCATCGCCTTTTAGTTCTTTTGTTGCCGACGGAAAGACTCGATCACGCCTGGCAGTTGCTGACTCGCCTGCCGTTCTTTCTCCAGTTCCGAAATCAGCCACGTCGATTGCGCGCAGCGGTCCAGCCGCGACGAACGCGTCGCACGCGAAGGAAAAGGTTCCGCTCGGGAACATCGACATCAACACTGCGACAGAAAAAGAGCTAACAACTGTCCCTGGGATTGGATACGTGATGGCGGCGCGGATTATCGCCGCGCGACCGTTCCGAAGCGCTGATGATCTGAAGCGAGTTAGCGGCATTGGCGAAAAGAAATACGCGCAAGCCCGGCCGTACTTTCAGTGACCGGTTTGAATTAAGATCACGAGCAGGAGGAGCGCGAAAAGCGCGCCCGAGAGGATTCGAACCACTAACCTTCTGATCCGTAGTCAGATGCTCTATCCAGTTGAGCTACGGGCGCCCGTGAAGAGCCGTAATTTGCGAAGGAACGGCGGGGCGGTCAAATAAAGCGGACAGAATTTCCAACCGGTTTAGGTATTGAAATCGATTACTTCAAGCAGGGCTATGGAGTTTGCATCGCGAACAGCACCTGGGCTCGAATCCGAACCAAGCGGGGCGGATCCTTTTCAGTCACATCAACAAATCTTAACCACGTCTGTTTACTCGCAAAACAGCCGTTAACCGAAAAATACCATGAACAAGCAAGAATCTGATCGTACCGACTTCAACGACAGCTTCACTCGCCGAAAATTTATCGGAACGGCCGCGCTCAGCAGCGCGGCGCTGTTAGGAGGAGGACTAACTTCGCTCGTTACGCGATCCGTTTCAGCTGCGGGGGATTTCCAATTTCTTGAGGCGACAATCCCCGAGCTTCAGGACGCAATGGCTTCTGGTCAGTTGACCAGCGCACACTTGGTGAGGGGCTATCTGGATCGTATCGAGTCGCTCAACCCGTTGCTGCATTCGGTAATCCAAACAAATCCAGTCGCCGTATGCATCGCCCAGCAGCTAGATGAGGAGCGGCGCAATGGACACGTTCGTGGTCCGCTTCACGGAATTCCTGTTTTGGTTAAGGATAACATCGCGACGGAACCCGAAGTTTGTAACGGGAATGAACAGACGATGCAAACGACTGCCGGGTCGCTGGCGCTGGTTGGTAGCGTTGTCCCCGGCGACGCATTCATCATTCGCCGGCTGCGCAGCGCTGGCGCAGTGATCCTTGGCAAAACAAACCTGGGCGAATGGGCAAACTTCCGTGGCAGCGACGTCGCGTATCCTCTCGCCGTCGGCTGGAGTGCGCGGGGCGGAAATACGATTAATCCATACAACTTGAGCTACACGTCATGGGGTTCCAGTGCCGGTTCCGCAAATGGCGTCGCCGCGAATTTGTGCTCGGTCGCAGTCGGCACTGAGACCGATGGATCAATCACTGGACCGTCCTCCGTCGAGTGTGTCGTTGGTTTGAAACCGACCCTTGGTCTTGTTTCGCAACAAGGGATAATCCCAATCTCTCACCAACAGGACACCGCTGGGCCAATGGGCCGCAGCGTCACCGACGTTGCGATTCTTCTCAACGCATTGAAGTCGCCCTTCGGTCGAGTAATTGGTCAGCCTTTACCGGATGACTATACGCGTTTCCTGCGACGCGGCTCACTGCAAGGCGCACGGATCGGACGCGACGTCCGCTATTTCGATTACAGTTACTATGGCAGCGGCATTCCGGGCGATGCCTCGACGGTAGGGTTCGCAGAGCACGCATTGGAAGTGATGAAAGACCTGGGTGCAACCGTCGTCGATTGTGATACGGGCGACGTATTCGAATACACCGACGACGAGTTCACCGCGCTGCTGTATGAATTCAAAGCGCAAATCGCGCAGTACCTGGCAACGCTCACGAACACTAACATGCGAACGTTAGCTGACCTGATTGCGTTCAACCAAGTACATTGCAGGCGAGAACTGGTTTACTACGGTCAGGACATCTTTGAGCTCGCAGAACAGACAACGGGTTATCCCAACAATCCGATGTATGTTCACGCGCGAAACCGCGCCCAGTATTTAGCCCGTCGTGGCATCGACAATGCACTCGCCACCCACAATCTGGATGCGATCGTCGCGCCGCACCTCACGAATTCGACCGGACCTGCTGTGGCGGGTTATCCGAACTTGTCGCTTCCCGTAGGAATCCGTCCTCCTAGCGGGAAGCCCGCGGCAATGCTGATGTACAGCACCTTCCTGCGTGAACCAAAATTGATTGGCTTCGCTTACGATCTGGAGCAGCGGATGCAGGTACGGAGACCGCCGCAGTTCCTCGATTCAGTGACGCCGGTGCCGAACGCCGGTCTCTGCGATCAGCACGCGGAGCCACGTCATGTGTTCCCTGGAACAGCGAAGATGCCAGCGCACGGCCGCATCTTCTAAGACCAGGAATCGTTGGAGCTTGAGCACGTGAGCAGAATGACCATTCTGCTCGCGTGACAATCTTCCTAGGCTGCGGATTTGCGGCGAAGTATCGCGAAGGTGGCGGCAACCTTTCGGTGCCGCTGCAATGGATGCTCGGGCTGCGGCGACTCAAGCTCGATGCGATTTGGTTGGAGTTCTTGCCGGGTACCGATGATGTCCTGGCTGATCAGTCAAAGATCAGGAATTTTCAGAGGCAATTGCGGGCGCATGGATTGGCTGGGCGGTATTGTTTGCTTTACCAGAAGCCGGTCGCGGATACGCACGATCTGGATTCTCTGCATTGCCTGGGAATTTCTAAACGCGAGCTGATCGAGCGCCTTAGGGGATCGAATGTTCTACTCAACCTGGCGTACTCAATTCATCCGCCGCTGCTCCTGAAATTTGAGCGACGCATTTTCTGCGATCTCGATCCGAGCGAAATTTTTTATTGGATGACGAAGATGGAAGTGGGGCAGTCGTACCATCACGAATTTTGGACGATCGGACTTAATGTGCATGGACACGATTGCGAACTGCCGAAATCAGCCCTCGCTTGGAAAACATTTTATCCACTCGTGGACACGAAACTGTTCCTGCCACAGCGGCGGCCGCGTTCACCGAAATTCACAACGGTCGGGCAATGGTATTGGGGTGGGGCGGTGGAAATCGCCGGCGAATTTCCGGATCTCTCCAAACGATTTGCCTTCGAACCTTATTTACGCCTTCCAGCGCGCGTGCCCGAGGCGCGCTTTGAGCTTGCGATGAACATCGCTGCGGAGGATCCCGAAAGGCAACGACTCCGCCGGCTCGGCTGGCAAATCGCCGATCCGCACCGCGTCGCGCGCACGCCTGGGACGTACCGCCGCTATCTTGCCAGCGCGCTTGCGGAGTTCACGGCGATTAAGGGTGTCGATGTCGCGTGGCGCACGGGTTGGGTCAGCGATCGCGCTGCGGCTTTTTTGGCGT
>JBARMF010000074.1:0-1976 GCA_049802315.1 Candidatus Udaeobacter sp. | reverse complement strand
GGTCCAGCATTAGCGACGAGTTCGAACAAAGCGCTCCAAGCTCGCCTTGAGCAGAACGCGGCGGACGGTCCCATACAGGCTCCCGTCGTAATTGCGCAAGGTCTCTCGGACAACGTCGTGCCGCCGTCTACTACCGACGCGTATGTCGAAGAGCGCTGCGCTGCGGGTCAACGACTAGAGTATTGGACATTTGCCGGTCGCGACCACCTTACAATCATCCAGCCCGGTACGCCGCTCGAGGAGCCGCTCTTCACGTGGACGATGGCGCGCTTCGCGAATGAGCCGCAAGCGACTGGCTGCGTGCGCAAATCTTTCTGATTATCGCGTGGACCCGAAAGGGCCTGGCCGTTTTGGTCGTTAGGCAGCTAACTTGATCGGACAGCTGTCGACGGCCAGTATGGACTCGTAACAGGTGGGTGGATTTGCAACGATGAACCGTTTCCCGCGCCGCGCTGCTTCAGTTGTTTAACCGCCGATGCTAGCTTTGCCAAACCTTGTTCAATTTGCGCTTGCGACCAGGCCGCATATCCAAAGACGAACGCCGGATCCAACTGAGCCTTTATGCAGAAGAAAGAAAGAGGGCGGGGCCAAATGGCGGTTTGCTCGCGAGCCCGCATGAATAACGGAAAGTCTTCCGCGCGTCGGAGCCAGGCGACGAAGTGCAAACCGGCTGGCGTTACTTCCAGATCGAAATAGTCGCCCAGCCATTTTTGGAATTGTTGGATAAAGAATACGCGTCGCTGGGCATAAAGTTCGCGGATCCGTTTCACATGGCTGAGGAAAAATCCTTCGGTGATGAAACGGGCCAGGGTAGCTTGATCGATCGCTGGAGAGTGCTGGTCCATGATAGCGCGCACCTTGACCAGGGTGTCGACAAGTCGTGGCGGTGCGACCAGAAAACCGAGGCGCAGCGATGGATAAAGGATCTTGCTCATAGTGCCGGCATAAATCACTCGGCCGGCATTGTCCAAACCTTGGAGACATGGCAGCGGCGGCCCATCGAAGCGAAACTCGGAATCATAATCATCCTCCAGGATGTAGCCGTCGCGCGACTCCGCGAACTCGATAAGAGCTTTCCGCCGCTTCAGGCTCATTGTCACACCCAGGGGAAACTGATGCGACGGAGTGACGAGAATGAGTCTGGGAGAATTTTGCCGTGAGCACTTCCCGATTACCAGCCCCTCACGATCGATCGGGCGCGGGACTATTTTGGCCCCGACAAAAGCCAAAACATTGCGCGCCTGAAGGAAGACGGGATCTTCGATCCATCCCACTTCACCCTGATTGATTAACGCGAGCGCGCACGCCAGCATCGCCTGCTGCATGCCGCCTACGACTACGACTTGGTCGGGATGACAATTGGCGCCGCGGAAGTCGCACAGGTAAGCAGCTATTGCCTTCCGTAGTTCGATGTCGCCACGGCTCGAGGCATAACGCAACAGATGCGCTCCCTTCTTCGCCAAAACCTGCTCCCGCAAGCGTTCCCAAACAGCGATCGGGAATTCATCCACGGCTGGCAACCCGGCGATGAGCGTGAGAGATGGCGGGCCGCCAATGCCAACATCGAGTTGTCGGGCGTTGCGAAAATCGGTCATTCTGGTCACACGTCGGGCGACACGCGGGGAATGCTCGGTGCGCGCGGTCGTCGTCACCCTTGCAGCTTTCAGAAAAGTTGCCGGTAAATGCTCGGCGACAAAGATGCCAGACCGTTGCCGGACTTGAAGATAGCCTTCTGCAAGCAGCTTCGAGAACGCCTGGTTTACGGTCGGCCTCGAAATCCCGAGAGTCGCAGCGAGCGCTCGTGAGGAAGGCACACGAGAGGAGCTTGAATCAAAACTGCCACTCTCCAGTTCTTCTCGTATTTGACGATACAACTGTTGATGAAGCGGCTCGGACGACGCGCGATCCAGCCGCACCATTTCGAACGACATGACTAAACGACGCCGGCGCTGCGTTGGGACCGCTGAGCCTGTGCG
>JBARMF010000073.1:0-4926 GCA_049802315.1 Candidatus Udaeobacter sp. | reverse complement strand
AAATATCCGGCATGCATTCCGTCTGAGCCATGGAACCGCATGAAATAGGGCATCGGCGCTGGAACAAATCGGCAGCCGCTCGGCACTTTCATGTCGACATCGGCATCGGCGACAACGGTCCGTCCGGACCCGTCCACAATCTTGCCGTAAATGCTCGAATAGTGATTGCGCTCTTTTTCAATGACCTTGAATGAGCCGCCCTCTGTCAGATGCCCGTAGCGTCCACTTGAGATGGGTGACGCGAGAACGGGACGTCCATTTTCCAGCAGGTACGCCCTCTGTTCCTGCAAATCGATCTCCACTGAAGTTTCCGCGCGCAAGACCACAGCTGCGCAGAAAAATAGCGTTAGCCCTAAAACCGCCCTCACACTGATTTTAAACCCGCGCGCTCCGCCAAAGTCGCAAGTCTAAACTGCGATTGGCGCTTTGATCGATGGATGTGGCTCGTACCCGACGAGTTCGAAATCTTCGAATTTGAAATCGTGAATGTTTTTAACGGCCGGATTCAGTTTCAACCGGGGTAATGACCGGCATTCGCGGGAGAGTTGTTCGCGCGCCTGATCCAAATGGTTTTTGTAAAGATGGAGATCGCCGAATGTGTGAACGAAATCACCCGGCGCGAGATCGACGGCTTGCGCCACCATCATCGTGAGCAGCGAGTACGACGCGATGTTGAACGGCACACCCAGAAAAAGATCGCAGCTGCGTTGGTACAACTGGCAACTTAATTCGCCGTCCTGCGCGTAAAACTGAAACAGCACGTGACACGGCGGAAGCGCCATCTGATCGATCTCAGCCGGATTCCATGCACTCACAATCAATCGGCGGCTTTGCGGATTGGATTTTACTTGTGCAATCAGGTTATCGATTTGATCCACGTGGACGCCATTTCCGCCTCGCCAATCCCGCCATTGCGCACCATACACGCGGCCAAGCTCGCCGTTTTCGTTAGCCCATTCATCCCAGATGGTGACGCCGTGCTCGTTCAAGTAGCGAACGTTGGTGTCGCCGCGCAAAAACCAAAGCAGCTCGTAGATGATCGATTTGATGTGCAACTTTTTCGTTGTCAGCAGCGGGAACCCGGGTCCGTCGTCGCGCAAATCGAACCGCGCCTGCGCACCAAACACGGATAACGTTCCTGTGCCTGTGCGATCAGTGCGGTCACGGCCGTTCTCAAGCACGAGCCGGAGCAAATCGTGATATTGTCGCACACCGAAATTTTATCGTGGCGCATCGCATTCGCGAATCAGAATTTCTTGTTGATACGATTTTCTGATTGCGAGAGACGTGATGCTCGGAGCGTTTTCGAAATAGATAAGTGAGTGGGAACACTGTTCGCGAACTGCGGTTTCTATTCGAAAGGAGTTTAGAATGAATCTCATTTTTCAACGCGTTGGGACGGGATTGGCGGCTCTGTTCGTTTCAGTTTTGATCACAGCCTGTGGCGCGCATTCGACCAACCAATCCATCGAAACATTTACGTTCTATGAAGACGCACCAAAGATGAGCCTGCTTGATCTCGGCGCGCCGGGAAAAAGTCTGGGCGACGTCTATCATTTTTCCGCTCCGCTACATTCAGAGCGCGGCGGTCCGGTCACGGGTGAAGTAATCGGCTCAAAGACTCTGGTGAAGGTGGCGACTGATGCGGACCCGAACCTGGAGAGGCGTGCAACGCTCTTGTTTTTTTCCCTTGTCAGCGGCAAGGACCAAATTATTGCGTTTGGAGTTGCCGATTATTCACCGTCCGCTCCTGAATTCGAGGCCGGCCAGCCGGTCGTGCGCCCAGTTTTGGGGGGCACCGGCAAGTATATGGGTGCGCGTGGCCAGGTCACCAGCACGCGGAATTCGGATGGTTCATACACGCAAGTATTCACGTTACTGAAGTGATCGGAGCCGAATTCAAAAGATGCTTAGAACAGTGCCGCGTTGGCGCGATTGCTGTTTTGAAGAAGCTCGAAAACGAGTCGAACTGTCTCGACTGAAGATTTCCAGTTCGAAGCCATATCTCGCTTATTGCCTCTTGAGCAGTCGCTTACGCCGGATGCTCGGGATTGGTCTGCGCCTTGCTTATACTCCATCTGGGTTAGTCTGCCGAATAGCGAGTTCTGCACTCGTCGGAGACTTTAAAAGAAAGGAATTTTCAAATTTATGGCAAAAGTTTTAGGAATCGATTTGGGGACCACCAACTCGTGCATGGCGGTAATGGAAGGTGGCGACCCGGTAGTGTTGGAAAATAGCGAAGGCGCGCGCACTACGCCTTCGGTTGTTGCATTTACAAAAAGCGGTGAGCGGTTGGTCGGTCAGGCCGCCAAACGCCAGGCGGTCACGAACCCGCAGAACACAGTCTTCTCGATCAAGCGGTTCATGGGCCGCAAGTTCGATGAAGTCCAGGAGGAGATTAAGCGCGTTCCTTACAAGGTCGTGAAGGCCGCTAACGGCGACGCGCACGTGCAAGTCGAGATCGACGGTCAGCGCAAGGCATTTTCGCCGCCGGAAATCTCCGCAATGATCTTGTCGAAGTTAAAGGCCGATGCGGAAGCGAAGCTCGGCGAAAAAATCACGCAGGCCGTCATCACTGTGCCGGCGTATTTCAACGACTCACAACGCAATGCAACGAAAGATGCCGGCAAAATCGCCGGCCTCGAAGTATTGCGTATTATTAACGAGCCCACAGCTGCATCGCTGGCTTACGGATTGGATAAGAAAAAAGACGAGAAGATCGCGGTTTACGATTTGGGCGGCGGCACGTTCGACATTTCGGTCCTCGAGATTGGGGACGGCGTTTTCGAAGTAAAAGCGACGAACGGTGATACCCACCTGGGCGGCGACGACTGGGACGCGCGCATCATGGATTGGATCATCAACGAGTTCAAAAAGGAGACGGGCATCGATCTAAGCAAGCAGCCCGACGCGGTTCAACGCATCAAAGAGGAAGCTGAGAAAGCCAAAATCGCGCTTTCATCGACGCAGGAATACGAAATCAATCTGCCGTTTGTTACGGCGGACGCCAGCGGGCCGAAGCACATCCAGAAAAAACTCACACGCTCCAAGATGGAGCAGCTTTGCGATGATTTGTTCCAACGAACTATCCCGCCGGTGAAAGCATGCTTGAAAGACGCGCAGCTGACGGAAAAGGAAATTAACGAGCTGGTGTTGGTTGGCGGCATGACGCGTATGCCAAAGGTTCAGCAAATTGCCCGTGAGCTCGTCGGCAAGGAACCCCACAAGGGAGTAAACCCTGACGAAGTGGTCGCGATCGGCGCTGGTATTCAGGGAGGCGTGCTTAAGGGCGACGTCAAGGATGTTCTACTTCTCGATGTGACGCCGCTTACGCTTTCCATCGAAACAGCCGGTGGCGTAGCTACACCGATGATTCCACGGAACACCACGATTCCTACGAGAAAATCACAGATCTTCTCGACTTACAGCGACAATCAGCCAGGCGTGGAGATCAAGGTGCTGCAGGGCGAGCGACCACTGTCGCGCGACAATAAACAGCTAGGCGTGTTCCACCTCGATGGAATTCCACCCGCCCCGCGCGGTGTTCCACAGATCGAAGTGACATTCGACACTGATGCGAACGGTATTCTGCACGTGTCGGCCAAAGATTTGGGCACCGGCAAGGAGCAGAAGATTTCCATCACCGGCAGCTCCGGTCTTTCCAAGGATGAAGTGGAAAAGATGCAGCGCGAAGCCGAAGCACACGCCGAGGAAGACAAGAAGGCGAAAGAAGCGATCGAGATCAAGAACAACGCCGATATGCTGGCTTATCAATCCGAGAAGCAGCTCAAGGAACTCGGCGACAAGATCTCAGGCGACAAGAAAAAGCAAGTCGAAGACGCCATCGCAGCCGTTCGCGACGCGATCAATCGCAATGACGTCGACGCGATGAAACGGACTTATGACGATTTGCAGAACAAGTTCCAGGAAGTCAGCGCCGATCTTTACAAACAAGCGTCAGCGCAGGCCGGTCCGCGTCCAGGGCCGCAACCGGGCCCTGAAGCGCAGCCAGGCGGCGGGCCAGAAGAGGGCGCAGGTAAGCGCGATGGCGGCGATGTCGTCGATGCGGAATTCGAAGTCGTGGACGAGAACAAGAAAAACTAATGGTCACGGTCTGTTGCAGCACAGTTCCGGGTAGCGCACTCGTCACGAGTGCTGGCGAGCGCGTCTCGCGATCGCGGACTTTTCTTATAACTTCGAATTTGGACGCAAGGCGACACTTCGAGGAGAGCCTGTTTCGGCGGGCCACCGAAACCAACACGCCAGAGGCGTGCGCTACCCAAGCGAAAGGCGCGAACCAGCTTTGATTGATCAACGAATTTGTCGACGGCCCCGAACGTTTCGGGGTCGCCGGCGTAACCCAAAACCAACCAAGGAGTAAACGAAAAACCTATGGCAGCAGTTAATGTAAGACCTCTCGGAGACCGGGTGCTGGTGCAGCCGCTCGAAGAGCAGGAAGTAAAAAAAGGCGGAATCATCATCCCCGATACCGCCAAGGAAAAACCACAAGAGGGGAAAGTGGTCGCTTTAGGCACTGGCAAGATCGATGACAAAGGAAAGAAAGTCGATTTCACCGTGAAGTAGGGCGACAAGGTGCTGATCTCGAAATACGGCGGCACTGAAATCAAAATCGAGGATCAAAATTATCTGATCATGCGCGAGGACGACATCCTCGGCATCATCGGATAACCCCGCCTCTCAACAACCTGTCCGCCGTAGCCTCGCGCGAAGGCGGATCAACCAACAACTATCAAGAAATCTTATGGCAGCTAAACAATTACAATTCGATGAAAATGCGCGGCACACATTGCTGCGCGGTATCGAGAAACTGGCGAAAGCCGTGAAGGCCACACTCGGCCCGAGCGGTCGCAACGTCATTCTCGACAAGAAATTCGGCAGCCCCACGATCACCAAGGACGGTGTGAC
>JBARMF010000072.1:0-14966 GCA_049802315.1 Candidatus Udaeobacter sp. | reverse complement strand
TGGAATTCGATGCGCGGCGAATTGCGGTTGTTCGAGCGCCCGCGCAGCGGTGACTGGAAGGTTGTTGCCGGACCGTTTCCCGTGTTGTTCGGCAAGAATGGTCTCGCGTGGGGAACAGGAATCTCGGGTCAAAACGAGCCGGGTCTTCGCAAAAAAGAACGAGACGGCCGCGCGCCGGCGGGAATTTTCGCGATCGGACAGATCTTTGGATACGACGCACACTTGCCGCCCGGCGGCGACTATCCGTATCATCAAGTTACCGACGCAGACATTTGGAGCGATGATCCGCGCTCGCCCAATTACAATCGCCACATCGTAATTGATCCGAAGAATCCGCCGGACAATTACACTCACGAAAAAATGCGCTCGGGCGATTTTGCCTACCACTGGCTGGTCGAGATCCGGCACAATTCCGATCCGCCTGTGCCGGGAGCGGGTAGCGCCATCTTTTTTCACATCCGGCGCGGCGTGAATAGAGCGACAACCGGCTGCACCACCATGGCGCAGGATAACCTCGTGAAAATGATTACCTGGATGCGGGCGAAGCGACATCCGTGCTACGCGTTGCTGCCCGCCGGGGAGTACGAAAACAAATGGCGCGCCTGGAATCTGCCATCGCCGGAGGCGCTGCGCAGCGCCGTTTCATTGGCTCGTTGAAATCTGGCAATGACTTGTTAGCTTGTTGTTAGTCATTATGCCAAGACGAAAACGTCCCAATCCTCAATCGGAAGAAAACATCCGCCGTATCGACACCAAACCGCGCGCAAAGAAGCAGACACATGGCTTTCAGGTCCACTTCCTCCGCGGCGATCGTGTGGTGACGAAGATGTTCAGCGATAACGTATTTGGCGGTAAAAAAGCCGCTCGACGCGCCGCCCGAAAGTTCAAGCAGTCGATGCTGCGCCGTTTGCCACGGAGAAAGTTTCTGGGCGAATAGACTCTTCGCGCTCGGAATTCATTTTCCGTTGGTACGCTTTCCAGCATTCTAGAAATGCCGGCGCAAAGTCGTCGGGTCTGGCCGACGTCCAGCCATCAATCACGGTCGGCGCAAAAAATAGGCCTCTCTCAATTTCACACTTGTTAGGGGCAGGATCCCCGGAAACTACGCCGCGGTAGCTCCAGATAAACTCGTTGTCGGTGCGCGATGAAGCGGTGAGCCTAAAGATTCTTTCAAGCGGAACATCAATACCTAACTCCTCCTTTAGCTCGCGCCGCGCCGTTTCATCGTAATTTTCTCCAACAGTTACGTGGCCAGCAGCGCTCGAGTCCCATTTCAACGGATGTCGGTCTTTCCAGCGAGACCGTTGCTGCAAATACAGATCCCCGATGTGATTAAAAATGAGGATATGAACGGCGCGATGGCGCAAGTTATTCCCATGCACTTCAGCCCGGGTGGCATGCCCTCTGACTTCATCATTTTGATCGACCACTGGGAACTGCTCGTTAGGGCTGGCGGCCATCCCCTGGCACAGAGGTGGCGCGATGCAATTCGTAAGAGCGATCCATTGCAGCAAAGATAATTCTTCCGCTCGTACCTTCGGATCGATATTCAGACAGCTCGCGAACGCGTTCCAGTCGCAGGCGTATTCTCGCAGCAATTTCCTGAGCTGTTTTCGTCTCTGAGAAAATCCGACTCGGATCAATTTCAAAAGCAATTCATCGTCGTGCTCGGGCAATTCAATCGGGTCGCGCGGCTCTAGTCGCACCACTGCAGAATCGACATCAGGTCGTGGGAGAAAAACAGTTGCAGCAACGCTGCGCAAATACTTGACGCGATGATACAACTGCACGCGCAACGTCAACGCTCCGTAGTCATGCGTACACGGTGACGCGGAAAGTCGCATGGCCATTTCCTTCTGTAATGTTAACACACACAATGAGATAGGACTCGGTTGATCAAGGAATTTCGAGAGTAACGGACTCGAAATATTGTACGGCAGGTTCCCAATTAATTTGACACAATGATGAGCGAATAAAGTGCGTGGATCGAACTTCAGCGCATCAGTGTGGACGATTTCAAGTCGCTCACCTGCGAAGCGCGAGCGCAGAAATTTTGCAAGTCGCGCATCTTTTTCGATCGCCAGAACATGCGCTCCTTTTTCCAGAAGAAATCTGGTCAACGCGCCCAAGCCGGGCCCGATCTCGACGACATAATCGTCCGGAGTGATTTGCGCTCGATCGACAATCCAGCGAGCGAGATTTTGATCGTGCAGAAAGTTTTGGCCGAGAGCTTTGGCCGGCGAGACACCGATTTCCTTCAGCGTCGCGCGTATCTCTGAAAGCTTCATAGGTGCGGTCAGCGCCGCACGAGAGAGCAAGAGAAACTCGCTCGCCTGTTCACAAAATTCTGTGAACAAAAATGCGTCGAAACGGCAAACTTGTTCACAAGTTATTAACGCCTGTTTCTTGCGGGACCAAATGTGCCGAATCCGAAGCGTGTAAATCGCCGACGGAAGAGTCCTATTCATGCGATGGCAGCGCGCGACGCGACCGTTTTTTTCGGCTCTTTAGGTACGTTTGTTTCGCCTCTTTTAAGGAAGCGCCTTCGAGAAAGTAAGCCGTCGCAGCACGACCAATCGCATACGTGCCCGCGCCCGCGACCATGCCGCAAACTACGTTCCCCCACCCCGGGAAAAATTTCAGCATCGCGCGCGTGCCTTCGCGAAGGAGCATGCCTACACCGACGTTCGCTCCGAGTGCGGCCATGAACTCAGTCGCAGCTCGCATGCTTCGTTCCCTTCCGCTGATGTACATGATTCCGGAAACCATCAACACTTGCAGCGCTGTAAGAACCGGCATGTCCGCCAACGGAATCGGTTGCGCGCCAATTGCGGCGCAGATCGCGGTCGTGGATTTTACCAACATTTGCGCGACATGAAGCTGGGCCTGGCGATCGCGCGAGATCCGAATCATCTCAATCTTCGCCTGGTTCGGCAGCTCTGCGGCAAGCAGCGTCATTAGACGTCGCATTTCTACGGATTGTCGTTCCGTGATGCGAACTACGGTAAGCAAACGATCCCGGACACGTCCCTGCGTGTCGAGCGCCTGTTCCAATTCCGTCACTCGTCTCGCAGATCCCAGCGAAAGACCAATGATTTTCGTCTCACCCGGCGGCACGTTGGTGGGTCCATTCAAATTCGATTCGCCATCGTCGAAAAAGAAAACGACATCGGCAGGTTCGCGCCTGAGTTCTTCTTGAATTTGCGCTTGGGCAGAATCGTCGGCGTCGCGCGCGTCCAGAATCGAGACGGTTCCCTGACCGGCAATTGTCCACTCGGTCCAACGATGCACCGGTGTGAGTGTCACGTTCATGCCCTCGTGCGAGTCTGGAGCAAAAAACAGATCGATGATTTCTGGCATCGGCGTTTTGCTCGACCCGATGAAGAGAAATCGCGGTCGCCGCTGCTGAAGGAATAATTCCTTTAGCGGTACCAATTCACGCAGCACTGGCCGGCGAATTTTTTCGGGAAGTTTGCCAGCCAAACGTTCCAGTCGCTCGGCAATGTGAACGAGAGTGGTTTGATTCATTGTTGAGAATGAAATCCGAATGACGAATGACTGCGCTGGGATTATAAGCCTAGCATGAATTTGAACATCGAAATACTTTCGAAAGCAGCGGATCAGGCGCGCGGTTTGTGCATGGACGCTGTGGAAGCCTCGCAGTCAGGACATCTTGGGCTTCCGTTGGGTTGCGCTGAAATCGGCGCGGTGCTTTTTGGTCATGCGCTGAGGTATAATCCGGACCAGCCGCGTTGGATCAATCGCGATATTTTCGTGCTCTCCGCCGGGCACGGCAGCATGTTCCTTTATGCCTGGCTGCACATGAGCGGCTATGATTTGCCGATGTCGGAAATCAAGCGTTTCCGGCAACTGCATTCGAAAACGCCCGGACACCCCGAATTTGGCGACACGCCCGGAGTGGAATGCACCACCGGACCGCTCGGTCAGGGCGTGGGCAACGCGGTTGGCATGTCCGTCGCAACGAACATGGCTGCAGCGCGGTTCAACACCGACGAGCACAGAATCTTCGACCAGCACGTGGTCTGTTTGTGCGGTGACGGCGACCTGCAGGAGGGCGTCGCATCCGAGGCGTGCGCGCTCGCCGGCGTTTGGGGCCTCGACAATCTGATTTACATTTACGATTCCAACGCCGTTACGCTGGATGCTCCGGCAAAGCTTACGCAGTGCGAGGACACGGGACAGCGGATGAAGGCGTACGGCTTTGATGTCCAGGAAATCGACGGCCAGGACATGCGGCAGTTTCTCGACGCGTTCGACGTCGCGAAACGCCGCGACAATGGGAAACCGCAGTTCATCATCGCGCATACGCTGATCGGAAAAGGCATTCCCGAAGTCGCGGGCACATACAAGGCCCACGGCGAAGCGGGCGCGAAATTCGTGGAAGCAGCCCGCAAGGCGCTCGGCTTGCCGGACGAGCATTATTTCGTTTCGAAAGATGTGTACGACTATTTCGCCCAGCACAAAAAGACGCTGCTTGCTGAGTATGATCGCTGGGAAAAAACCTACGATGCGTGGCGCGCGAAAAACCCCGACAAAGCGAAGCTGCTCGATGACGGCCTCGCGCGAGAAGTGCCGACCGATCTCTTTTCGAAGATCCCGGAGTTTCCGAAGGACGCGAAACTGGCGACCCGCAAAGCGGGCGGCGAAGCGTTGCAGCCGATCGCGCAGGCGATGCCGTTGCTTATGAGTGGCAGCGCCGATTTGTACGGATCGACAATGAACTACATCAAGGACGGTGGCGATTTCTCACGCGACAATTTCGCCGGCCGGAACGTCCGTTTTGGCATTCGAGAGCACGGCATGTGCGCGATCCTCAACGGCATCTCGTATCACGGGCTGTTTCGCGCATCGGGCGCGACTTTCGCAGTGTTTACCGATTATTGCCGCGGTGCCATTCGGCTCAGCGCATTATCGAAGTTGCCGAACACTTACATTTTCACGCACGATTCGATCGGTGTAGGCGAAGACGGTCCGACGCATGAACCAGTAGAGACCATCAGCTCGGTTCGTTTGATCCCGAACATCGACGTGATTCGGCCTGCTGACCCGGAAGAGACCGCGGGCGCATTCGTCGCTGCGATGCAGCGAACGGACGGCCCGACTTTCCTCGCCCTCACGCGTCAGGCTGTTCCGATGTTGAACGATATCGATGTAAATCTGCGTCGTGAAGGAGTACTGCGCGGCGGTTATATCGCAAAAAAGGAAACCCGCAAACTCGACCTGATCATCCTCTCGTGCGGCAGCGAATTGCAGCACGCGCTTTCCGCAGCGAAAGAATTGGGCGACGGCGCCCGCGTCGTTTCCATGCCGTGCTTTGAAAGATTTAACCGCCAGCCGCAGGAATACCGAGAAGAAGTGTTGCCTAACGAATGTCGTAAACGCGTCGCGATCGAAGCCGGGGTGACCGAGATTTGGTACGAATACGTCGGTCTCGACGGAAAAGTCGTCGGTCTGCACGACTTCGGCATGAGCGCACCTGGCCCCGAGGTGATGAAGGAACGTGGCATCGACGCGCAGCACGTGATCGAAGCAGCGAAAAGTCTTGGGTAGCGCACGCGTCTCGCGTGCTGGCGATGGTGTCCACGCCATCGCGGACTTTTCCTGGACGTCGTTAGCCCTTAGAGCGACGAAATTCAAAGGAAAGCCTGTTTCGGCGTGACGCCGAAACCTACACGCAGGACGCGTGTGCTACCCTAAAACGCTTCTTCTGGTTCGCTCACGTTGCGGGCGCGAGTTTCAAAGCGTGTGTATTCCTTCAGGAACGTGAGCGGAATTTCGCCGACAGGGCCGTTGCGCTGCTTGGCGATAATCAACTCCGCTTCGCCCGCCTTCTCCACGCGCGCCTCCTCGTCTTCCTCGTAGAGCTCGGGCCTAACGAGTAACCCAACCAGGTCCGCATCCTGCTCGATCGATCCCGATTCACGGAGATCGCTCAAACGCGGTTTCCCGCCGGTTCGCTGTTCTGGTTGCCGATTCAATTGCGCCACCACAATGACAGGAATTTTCAAATCTTTGGCTAACGCTTTGAGCCCGGCAGAAATTTCCGAGATTTCGAGCTGGCGGTTATCCTGCGCGCGCCGTGTAGTTGACCTGAGCAATTGTAAATAATCCACGATAATGAGGCTCACATCCTGTTGCGCCTTCAGCCGGCGCGCTTTTGCCCGCAGTTCCAGAATGCTGAGGCTGGCGCTGTCATCGATGAACATCCTGGCCTCCGCCAATTTTGAGGCAGCGGCAGTCAGGCTTGGGAAATCGCGCTCGCCCAGGAAGCCATCGCGCACCCTTTGCAAGTTTACGCGCGCTCGGGAGCAAAGCATTCGTTGCACGAGTTGCTGACTGCTCATTTCCAAGCTGAACACGCCGACGGCCAGCTTTTCGTTGATCGCCACATATTCGGCAATGTTCATGGCGAGCGCGGTTTTTCCCATGCTCGGCCGCGCTGCAATCACGACCATTTCGGAAGGATGCAGACCGCTGGTCATGCGATCGAACTCGACGAAACCGGTGGAGATCCCGGTGATGCTGCCTTTGCGTTCGTAGAGCTTCTCGATCGTCTCGATGGCTTGCATCGCGTGATCTTTCATCGAGAGCATCTGGCCTTTGAACCGATCTTCGCCCACGTCGAAGATCTTCTGTTCCACTTCGTCCAGCAGACTGTCGACCTCTTCCTGCTCTTCGTAAGCGCGGCGCACACTCTCGGTGGCGGCGGAAATGATCTGTCGCAGAATGTATTTGTCGCGAACGATCTCCAGATAGTACTGCACGTTGGCCGCGGTCGGAACGAATGTGAACAGGTTCGTGACGAATGCCGCACCGCCAACGCTGTCCAAGAGATTCCGATCGCGCAGCACCTGTGTGAAAGTGATCAGGTCAATGCCTTGTCTGGTGTTCCAAAGATCGACAAGAACGTCGTAAATGGTTCGGTGCGCCGGGACGTAGAAATATTCTTCGTTAATTTTCTCGACGCATTCCGCGATCGTTTCACGCGGCGAGATGAGCATTGAACCGAGGACGCCCTGCTCTGCTTCTACGCTATGCGGCGGTGTTCGGTGAAGATCCTGCGCAGAACCTGTTGGCGAAATGGGAACAACTTTTTCGCCGCTTCGCGCCGCCGAACCTCGGCTAGCGCCATTTCCCGCTTTGCGAGGCTTCTCTCCTGTCCATGCGGACGGTGGAGTCGCCATTTATTTTTCTTCTTGTTTTGGCTGGTCTTTTTTCCTGCCGAAATTTCGTCGTTGCTTCTTGTCGGCTTGTTCCGGCGCAGCGGCAGTCGGCGCGTCAGCCTTTGGTTCTGCTGCCGATTTCACCTGAAAAACAAGTTGCGCCGTCACATCGTGATGCAGTTTTATGGCGACCTCGTGCTCGCCAGTATCTTTGATCGGTCGCTCCAAAACAATTTTGTGTCGATCGATCTCTGCGCCGACTTCGTTTTTCAGCCGGTTCACGATGTCCTGTGCCGTTACTGATCCAAATGCTTTGCCGGTCTCGCCAGTCTCCAATGTAAAAACAAACCGCGCCTTGCCGATGCGGCGCGCTAGTTCCTGAGACTCGTTCAACTCGCGTGCTTCGCGTTCAGCGCGTTTCTGCTTGAGTGCATTGAGCTGGCGCAAAGCCGCCGGTGTAACTTCGTGTGCCATTTCGCGCGGCAGAAGATAGTTACGGGCGTAACCGCGACGCACCTTAACCAAGTCGGCCTCGGCACCGAGCCCCGGAACGCTTTCGGTCAGGATGAGTTCAGTCAATGGCATATCGATGTGTGTATGAAAGCTCTGGGGGCGACGACTATAAAATCAGACGGCGTAGTGTCAACGTGCGATTGGAATAAAACGAATTTTGCCTGTGACGTTCGCAATGTTGCATTTCATTAACACCAGCTTTCAAGCCGGTGCAACACGTCTAATTCCGAGCGTAGCCGTTTTAACGGCTTACTCCTGCGTGCCGCGAATTCAGCTGTCCAAACAGCTTTAGCACCGATGTTGTTTCGCACCGGCCTAAAGGCTGGTGTTAATGATACCTAGACCATCCCGAGCTTCATTCGACCCGCTTCACTGATCATGTTTTGATTCCACGGCGGATCCCAGACAAGCTGCACATCGGCTTCATCGATGCCGTCTATGGTAAGAATTTTGCTCTGAGCATCGTGAGCGATTGCCGGTCCCAGTCCGCAGCCCGGGGCCGTCAAAGTCATTTTCACTTCCACTTTAGTGCCGCCCTCCGGTTTTTTGATCAACCGACAATCGTAGACCAAACCGAGATCAACAATGTTAACGGGGATCTCAGGATCGTAACATTGCCGGAGTTGGTTCCATACGTCTTCCTCTGAAACTTCGCCATTAGTGGGTGCAGATTTTTGCGTTTCCTGCGGCTGCGGCTTTTCCAACCCAAGCGCCTCCAGATCGTTCTCCGCAACTCGCGCAAGACCCTGATAAGTTGCGACCGTGTAGCTACCTCCAAGGCTTTGCGTGATCACGCCCTGCGTCCCAGCCGGAATTGTCGTCTTCTGGCCACTTGGAATCTGGATGGCCTCGCAATCACGGCTCAATGTGAATTCAGTGTTCTCGTACATGCTTCTACCCTCTACCTCTTATTATGCCACAAATGAAAAGAATGACGAGGCACGAATGTCGAATGACGAAGGAATGTCGAAGCACTAATGACGGCAAAACGGTCATCCTGAGCGGGGCGCAGCGGAGTCGAAGGATCCCGCAGAATAGCTAAAACGCTTCATCACGGGATTCCTCGACTTCGCTCGGAATGACGGCAGTAGCGTCATTGTTTCGTCATTCGTCATTCGGATTTCGTCATTCGCCTAATACACATCCCGCTTGTAGCGCTTCTCGCTTTTCAGCTTCTCGACGTATTCGTTCGCTTGATCGACGCTCTTGCCGCCTTGCTCCTGGACAATTTTGCGGAGGGTTGCATCCACGTCCTTGGCCATGCGGCGCGCGTCACCGCACACGAAAAACTGCGCACCCTCGGCGTCTATCCATTTCCAGATTTCGGCCGCATTGTCAGCCAGCTTGTGCTGCACATAGATTTTGTGAACCTGATCACGCGACCACGCGCAATCCAGCCGCGTGAGAATCCCCTTTTTCATGAACACGTCGAAATCGTCCTCATAAGCGAAGTCGCATTTCACATGCTGCGCTCCGAAGAAGAGCCAGTTTTTTCCCTTCGCGCCGGTGACCTGGCGTTCCTGCAAATACGCTCGAAACGGGGCGATACCTGTGCCGGGTCCAATCATGATGATTGGTGTGTCGGGATTTTCTGGGAGATGGAAATGTTTTGCGTTGCTTGGAAAAACCGGCACGGGCGCATCGTCGGCGCGCTCGGCGAGAAAAGACGAGGCCACGCCTTTGCGCACGCGACCATTACTCTCGTAGCGAACGACATCCACAATCAAATGCACCTGGTCGGGAAAGGCCCTGAGGCTCGAAGCGACTGAATAAAGTCGCGGCTGTAATTTTGATAGCAGCCCGACAAATTCCTCTGGCGTAAAGCGCACGGATGGGTGTTCGACGAGGAAATCGATCACTTCCATGCCCCAGAGGTATGTCTGGAGATCCTGTTTGCGGTCTGGAGCCAAAAGATAATGCAGGGTTGGAGCGGCATCCGCGCGGTGTGCGATCGCCTTTAGAAATTTTGGCGTCGGTTGGGTTACACTGTAGTCGCGCAGCAAAGCTTCTCGCAGTGATGTTGGTTCACCCTTTAAGCGCGGCACTTGTTCTTCGCCGTTCGCGCCAAGCGCGCGAACGATTTCATCCACCAACTCGGGATCGTTTGTTGGATACACACCGACTGAATCGCCCACCTCGAAGTTCAATCCCCAACCGGTAAGATCGAGCTCAAAATGGCGCGTGTCCTTTTCCGACTCCGGCCCGCTCAACCGTCGGTTGACCAGCATTCTGGCGGGAAAAGGATTGGTCCGCGAATACGGCAGGGCCGCAACAGTGGCAGTGGCTTCAATCATAGCAGCATTTTCTAGCGGCGATTTGTAATCGCCGCAAATGCTCACCTCTCATTTCTGATTGCGGGCGTCGGGCAAACTTCAACCGTTTTTGGAGGAATGTTTCGATCGGCGACTTGCTTTCGGTCGTTCTGTGGCCTGTGCGATCGCGAAGTCCACCTGCCGTTTGAAGACATCGACGCGCGCGACAAAAACTGACAGCTTGTCGCCAACGCTAAACCTTTTCCGCGATCGTCTGCCAACGAGTTGGCGCCTCGCGGGCTCAAACACATAGAAGTCGTTCGTGAGCGACGAGACATGGATAAGGCCGGTAATAAGAGCGTCGGGTAATTCGACCATTAATCCGTAATTCCGGACGTCGACAACTGTCGCTGAAAAGATCTGCGGCTTACGTCCAGCGAGTTGCTGTTGGAAAAACTCGAGCTTCTTCATCTGCGTTGCGTCGATCTCGGCTTCGGCCGCATTTCGCTCGGTTGTTGAGATGTGTTCGGCGATAGAAGCGATTTCCGCCATGTCTGGAAGGTAGGGACGGCGCGCTGCACCGTCCGGACGCCGCAGCGCGGCGTCCCTACCTAACGCGCGGTGCACGACAAGGTCGGCATACCGCCGAATGGGACTGGTGAAATGCAGGTAATTCGTCTTTGCCAAACCATAATGCCCGAGCGGCTGAGGATCATAGCGCGCCCGCTTAAGACTTTTCAGCAAACCGACCTTCAGTGCCTGCTCTTCGGCTTTTCCGCTGACTTCGGCAAGCAATCGCTGCAATTCAGCGCGGTGCGTCAGATCACCAACTTTGTAACCAAAACTGAGCACGAACTCACGGTACTCTCCCAGTTTTTCTGGATCGGGATTTTCGTGAACGCGATAGACTGTTGGAATTGCACGCTTTTTCAGTTCCCGCGCCACCGCTTCATTTGCCACCAGCATGAATTCCTCGATCAACTGATGCGATTCATCGTTCTCGACGCGCTCCAGTCGAACTGGTTTGCCGTGTGCATCGATCAAGACTTTTACCTCTGGAAAATCAAGCTCCAGCGCGCCGTGTTCGAATCGTTTTCGCCGCAATAACGCCGCAAGTTCCCAGGCAAGATGAAGCCGTTCGCTCAATTGATCGCGCCGCGCACCGTCAAGGAATGACGGCTTCCCAGCCGTCATTTTGCCCGCGACGGCTTGGAAGCCGTCGTTTCTTGGTTGCGATTTCAAGATCGCATACGCCTGTTTGTAAGTGAGTCGCCGCGCACTCCGAATGACTGTTCTCGCAAAGCGCGCGCTTTTTGCATTTCCGTTCTTGTCGAACTGAATAAAAACCGAGTGCGTGAGCCGATCTACTTGCGGCTTGAGGCTGCAAACACCGTTGCTCAACCGCTCCGGCAACATCGGAATGACGCGGTCGGGCAGATAAACGCTGTTGCCGCGCAGCCGCGCCTCACGGTCTAATGCGCTGCCCGGCTCCACGTATGCCGCAACATCGGCGATGTGCACGCCGAGCTGCCAACCGCCATTTGCAAGCTTCTCCACATTGATGGCATCGTCGAAATCCCGCGCGTCATCGGGGTCGATGGTGACGATGAATTGATTGCGCAAATCTTCGCGTCCGGCGATTTGCTGCGCATCAACACTTTCCGGAATACGCTCCGCCTGCTCCAACACATCTGAGGGAAATTCCGTCGGCAGATGATACTTCCGAACAATCGAAAGCACGTCCACGCCTGGCGCCGACGCGGGGCCGAGCACTTCGATGATCTCGCCCTCCGGATTCACGTGGCGCGATTGCCAGTCGTCGAGGCGCACCACGACCTTGTCACCAACTGTCGCCTCGGTCTCCGACTGACGGTCTTCCTGTGCCGCCCCTACTGGACGCACGTAAATATCGTGCACGAAACGCGGATCATCCGGCACCACATAGTAAAAATTCCGTGACCGCTGCAGCGTACCGACGATCGTGTCGTGAGCACGTTCAAGGATTCTGATCACGCGCCCTTCGCGCCGTCCTTTTATCCGCCCGGCAGGCGGCTCAGGCGATATGCGCGCAACGACACGATCTCGATGCATCGCTGTGCCGACATTTTCCGCCGCGACGAAAACGTCTGGCTCGCCCGGTTTTTCCGAGATGAGAAACCCATAACCAGCTGGATGGACGGATAACTTCCCGGTTACCAAATCAGCCTCAGCCGGCAAGACGTATCGATCCTTGCGGATTCGCGCGATCTGGCCAGCGCGTTCGAGGTCGCGCAACGTGTTGCGCAAGGCGACTCGCGCCCTGCCGCTTACGCCAAGTTTGTTGGCGATCTCGATCTTGTTCAGCGGCCGGTAATCTTTTCGCGCCAGAAGCGCCAGAACATGTTCTTGAATCTTCTGTCCGTCTTTGTTCATTTGGCGAAAAGGTAGCGCGAGCCTCTGGCCCGCCGCGGCGGGCGAGACGCATGCGCTACCTTAAGGCGCGCCAGAATTTGCTCGCGAATGTTACGTCCGGTTACAGCCATATCGCCGAAACAATATGCTCAGGTTTGTCGATTTAGCGCGATTTCAATCGGAGGTCTGACAATGCGAAAGGCGATAATTAGTGGAGTGGTCGTAACCTTACTCGCAGTGATCGCTTCATTCGCGGGAGAAGGAGCGAGGATGAAAATCACAAGCTCTGCTTTCCAGGAAGGTGGCAAGATTCCATCAAAATTCACATGTGACGGATCGGACACCAGCCCGCCTTTGCAGATAACCGGTGTTCCTTCGAAAGCGAAAAGTCTTGTTTTGATTACCGATGATCCAGATGCGCCAAGCGGATTGTTTACCCATTGGCTGGTCTGGAACATCCCGCCACCGACCAATTCAATTGCGGAAGGCAGTGCGCCAAAAGGCGTGCAAGGCACAAATGATTTTGGCAAATCAGGGTACAAGGGTCCGTGTCCGCCGCCAGGCACACATCGGTATTCGTTCAAGATTTTCGCTCTCGATCGCGAACTGGATTTGCGCGCTGGTGCAAAGCGGAGCCAAGTGGACGCCGCGATGAAAGGTCATGTAATCGCACAGGGCGAGTTGGTCGGACGTTACGCAAAAAAGTAGCGCGAGCCTCCCGCCCGCCGCGGCGGGCGGGACGCACGCGCTACCATGGCGCTCTTTCGAATAAAGCGTCCCCCGTGTTAGTCTGACTCATAATGCGCGAGAGGATCTGGAAAATCGGTAAGCGCGTCTTCGATGTCTCCCGCCATGGGTTAATCATGGGAGTGTTGAATGTAACGCCGGATTCATTTTCGGACGGCGGCGAATTTCTCACGGCAGACAAAGCAACAGAACGCGGCTTACAAATGGCAGCGGAAGGCGCTGATATCATCGACATCGGCGGCGAATCGACGCACCCAGGCTCGGAACCAGTCACTGTTGACGAAGAACTGCTCCGCGTGATTCCGGTGATCGAGAACTTACGCCGAAAGCTTGATGTGCTCCTTTCAATCGACACGTCAAAAGCGGAGGTGGCACGCGCCGCGATTGAAGCGGGCGCTTCCATTGTGAACGACGTCACGGGCGGGCAAGGAGACGAACAAATGCTGCCGCTCGTTGCCGAAACTAAATCGGCGTTCATCATCATGCACATGCAAGGAACGCCTCGCACAATGCAGATCCAGCCGCGATACGCAGACGTCGTTGCAGAAATTTCTGAATTTTTTCGACAACAATATGCCCGCGCCATAGGTTTAAACATTGATCCCATGGCGATTGCGTTTGATCCGGGCATTGGTTTCGGGAAAACGGTCGAACACAACCTCGAATTGCTCGCGCAGTTGGAGCGGCTACGCGCGCATGATCGACCTTTGGTGGTTGGTGTTTCGCGCAAATCGTTCCTCGGCAAGTTGATCGGATCGCCGGAGATCAGTGACCGGCTCATACCCGGCCTCGTGTTGAGTGCGCTGTTGCGCGCGCGAGGCGCGGACGTGTTCCGCGTTCATGATGTGAAGGAGAATATTTATGCATTGCGGGTAACTGAAGCGATTCTGCAGAGCGCAAAATGATTCATCAACTCATTGATCTGTGGCTCAGAAGCTGGCGCAGCCTGGTGGAAATCCTTCTGCTGTGGGTGGCCATCTATTACGGCTACCTCTATTTCCGCGGAACGCGCGGGGCGAAAGTGTTAACGGGATTGGCGATTGTCTTTCTTACGCTGACCCTGATCTCCACGCTGCTGAATTTGGTGGTGATCGGATGGATCATCCGGAGTTTCTCGGTCTTCCTAGCGATCGCGTTGGTGGTGATTTTTCAGCCGGAGCTGCGACGTGGCTTGGCTGCGCTGGGCGGTCACCCAATTTTCTCGCTCACGAGCGAGAGACGAGAAACTGTTCACGATCTGGCAGAAGCGGTGACGCAGTTGGCAAACAAACAGTACGGCGCGCTGATCGCGATCGAGCGTGACACGTCAATACGCGTTTATGAGGAAACAGGGGTAATCATCGACGGCGAGTTTTCTGTCGAACTGATCCTGACGATCTTTCATCCAAAGGCCGCACTACATGACGGCGGAGTGATCATTCGCAATGGACGAATCGCAGCCGCAGCCTGCATCTTCCCCGTAAGCCAACGCGAAACATTGGACCGCAGCCTCGGATTACGTCATCGCGCCGGACTCGGCATTACAGAGGAATCGGATGCGGTCGCTGTCGTTGTCTCCGAAGAGACAGGTGCAATTTCCATTTGTCATCGGCGCCGAATCGAGCGCAATTTCACTCCAGAGACCTTCCGTCAGCGCATCGCCGAAATTTTATTGCATAGCAAGTATGAAGAGAGTGATTCTGAAAAACTGGCAAGCGAAGTTGATCTCGCTTCTCCTGGCGACGACGCTTTGGTTCCTGATCAAAAAGAACGTAGCGACGACGCCATCGCCGTCTGACAGGCCCTACCGGCCGCCGGATAACGGAAACGCGGTAAGACCTCTGCCGTGACCGCAACCCCTGTCGGTCATCGTTTAAAGAAGATCGTAAAACGGGAAGAT
>JBARMF010000071.1:0-2549 GCA_049802315.1 Candidatus Udaeobacter sp. | reverse complement strand
CGGGTTTCAAAAACTCCATCCGAAAAGAGATACAATTCCGTCGGAAAGAGCAGCGGAACTTCCAACGTCGGGTAACTAGCATGACCGAAGCAACCGACTGGCGGACCGCTCGCGGCTAACTTCGGCTTCGTGCATCCTGCTGCGCGGAGAACCGCGGGAGGATGGCCACCACCAGCATAGCGTAATATTCCGTGTGCCAGGTCGGCGATCCCGTACCAGATCGTGAAATAGAGGTGATCATGCGATTGCGAGAAGTAAACCCGGTTCAACGCGCGTAGCACCGCACCGGGATCGTTCCAATCAGTGTCTGCGAGGCCGCACGTGCGTAGCGTATCGATGATGGAAACTGCCAGCAACGCGGACTTCACCCCGTGACCAGAAACATCGAGGAGATAAAAGGCGAACCGCTGGGAATCGATCCAATGATAACCAAGTCCATCTCCGCCAAGTTGGGCGGAGGTAACCATGAACCAGTCTGCTGAAAGCCGTTCCTCACGGATGGGGCGAGGCAAAAGCGACATCACATAATCCACTGCGCCCGCGAGCTCCGCATTTAAGGCTTCCTGCGTCGTGCGCAGAGTATCGTATGCCTGCGTGATTTCCTCAGCGCGTTGTTCCGCTACGACTTTGGCAACGCGCAGTTGCTCTACAGCGCGCGCGCGTTCAATCACGATGCCCGCTAAATGAGTAGCCATGCGGATCAACTCGCGATCGTGCTCGCTGGGTTGGTGTGGATTTCGATAATACATGGCAACAGTTCCCAACAGCGCACCGTCGCTGGAGAAAACTGGCGTCGAACAGCAGGCGCCGAGCCCGAACGTCGCAGCGAGCTCAGCGTAGTCGGACCAATGCGGATCGGTGGCAATATTTGTCGCAAACACCGGTTCACGCTTGTAAGCCGCGCTCCCACACGAGCCGACACAGGGACCGATGTGCACGCCGTCCACGATTCGATTGTATTCTGCAGGCATGCTGGGCGCCGCTCCGTGCCGCAGACATTGCGCCGCTTCATCAAATACAAGCACTGTGCACATCATTCCATCACATGATTGCGCCTCAACACCGCGCACCAGGACATCGAGCACCGTCGCGAGCGACGCGCCTGATGCGATTTTTTCCAACACTCTTTTCTCGTTGGCGAGCGCGTCCTGCGCGCGTTTGCGTTGGGTGATGTCGCGGAAGCTCCATACACGGCCAACGTTTCGTTGTTTGATCAGTTGAATTGCCGAATTCCGCTCGAAAACGCGCCCGTCCTTCAACTCTAGAAGGTCGAAAGTTTCGGGCGAGGACGAGGCGATGATTTCGTGGATGCGCGCCAGATACCCGGCTGGATCCTTCAGCTGCGGGCTAGTGTAATTCCACAGTTCGCTAGCATGAGCCGATATCATCATGTGAGGCGGGATTCCCCAAAAATTGAGGTACTTCTCGTTAAATTCCCCGACGTAATTCGACTCGTCGGTGACGAGGATGGCGTCCGTAGTGGACTCGAGCGTGGCATGCATGATCGCCAGCGCCGTGGCGAGTTCATCGGCCCCCTGTTCACCACTTACGCCCCTGTCTTTAGGCTCTGGGACGCTTAGGCCCTTTGCTTGCGGGCCTTGCCCAGCCGACACAACATTTGTGGAAAGGCCATGATCTTTCATCGCGTCACGTAACGCGACGCTGGCACGCTCAAACCCTGAGCGTCGCAATACTCCTCAGTTATAAAGCGATAACCGAGAAGAAGGAAGCAAATCTGAAAGCGTTTCAGTGGTTTTGCGGACCGCCAAAGATGATCATTTGGCTGCGATTTGAGATGGCGATTTCACGCAGCGGAAACCGAGATGGTTCGTCCCAGTGTTCACTTCGCCTTTGCCGCGTGTGCCGACGATGTAGCGAGAACAATATTGCTCATTGCAAAGAAACGATCCGCCGCGATGGACCCGCTTCTTCTCGCTAGGCTCAGCAGGATCCAATGGCGAATCCGGTCCCTGTGGGTTGCGCGTGACTCCGCCTTTGTCTGCCAGCGTCTCGTAGTAATCAGGCCGATACCAGTCGCTGCAC
This sequence comes from Candidatus Udaeobacter sp., assembly GCA_049802315.1. Taxonomy (GTDB): domain Bacteria; phylum Verrucomicrobiota; class Verrucomicrobiia; order Chthoniobacterales; family UBA10450; genus Udaeobacter. The sequence goes on along the minus strand of JBARMF010000071.1, from coordinate 506 downwards.
CACTCCCAAACGTTTCCAGCCATGTCGTAAAGACGGTATCCATTTGGCGGGAACGATTTCACCGGCGCAATGCCCGCGTAACCATCCTCACCTGCATCTTTCACTGGAAATGCTCCCTGCCACGTGTTGGCCATCCATTTTCCGCCGGGACGAAATTCATCGCCCCACACGTATGTTTTTCCTGACAGACCGCCGCGCGCCGCAAATTCAAACTCCGCTTCGGTCGGCAAACGTTTACCCGCCCACTTCGCGTAAGCTTCCGCGTCAGAGTACGCAATCTCCACCACTGGATAGTTCTCCTTGCCTTTAATATCACTTTGCGGACCGAACGGGTGACGCCAGCTCGCGCCTTTGATGTAGGTCCACCATTGATAATGATCGTTGAGAGGAACCTCGTGATCGGTCGGCGCAAAAACGACTGCACCCGCCACAAGATTCTCCTCCGGTGCAGTCGGGAATTCTTCTTTTGTGGGCTTGCGTTCAGCAATTGTGACGTAGTTCGTCGC